>JAFTDZ010000179.1 GCA_017453885.1 Clostridia bacterium | reverse complement strand
TGGATTTAAGCGAAACGGTAGCGAGGGAAATTCTGCTGTCGAACCCCACTACCCAATCGCCCGCGTAAATTATACCGGTGTTCTGGTCGGGAGTTCTCCACAGTTTAGTGTTTCTGAACGCGTAAGTTCCTATCCTCTCCAGAGTATCGGGCAGAAAACTTTCGCCGGTGGTGCTGTCGCCGAGGCTCTCGCAGTTATAAAACGCATACGCTCCGATGGTTTTGAGTTTGTTGCCGAGCGTGGGGTTTTCAAGTCTTTTGCAATTACAGAAAGCGTATTCGCCTATGGAAAGCAACCCGCCGTCGGGCACGTCGAAATAAATCAGGGTTGAGGCGCCGTTAAACGCGTAGTCTCCTATATGTTTAACCGATTTCGGTAAATTGACCCTTTTCAGTTCTTCCGCTTTTGCAAAAACGCCGTCCGCAATACCTACGGCGTCTTCCTTAACGGTAAACAGTATGCCGGTGGAAGTTCTGGTTTCTACGGAATAAACGTTTTCGTCAATTTCCTCGCTCCCTATCGTGAGAACGTTTTCAAGCACGTCCGCCCTTCTCGAATACGACGTGATGTTTGTTATTTCCGTTCTGAGTTTACCCGATACCGCCGCGAGCCAGTTACCCACGTAAAGATAGGCATAAGGGGTGTTTTCCGCCTTCATAACCTCGTTATAGAGGCCGGTTCCGTTAAACGCGTAAAGCCCGAAATGAGAGAGAGAATTCGGCAGAGTTACCGAAGAGAGACTTTCGCAGGAATAGAAACCGTTCTTGCCTATATCTTCAACGCCTTCGGGAATGTTTACCGCTTCAAGCGCGATGCAATCGGCAAAGGCGCTCTCTCCTATCGTTTTGAGTTTGTTCCCTTCCGCAAAATTTATATCCGTAAGTTTTGTACACTTATAAAAAGCGAAATTGCCCACCGTTTCGAGATTTTCACCGAACGTTACGCTCTCGATGCCGCAATTTGAAAACGCGTATTCTCCGAGTTCTTTCACCTTTGCGGGTACGGTTATTTGTTCAAGCGAAACGCAGTCTGAAAACGCCGCTTGTTCTATGACGGAGATATTGTCGGTAAGCGTTACTTTCGTGAGCGCTTTGCAGTATGCGAAAGTAGAATCGAGAATTCCGGTTACTCCGTAAGGGATCTCTATTTCCTCAAGGACCGCGCAGGACTGAAACGCGCCCCTGCCTATTGTTTCCACGCTTTCCGGTATTGTGACCGCCGCGAGTTTTTTGCAGTTCATAAAAGCGTTTTCGCCTATTTCAGCAACGTTGGAGCCGATCACTACTTCCTCGATTCTCGAACAACTTCTGAAAGCGAGTTTCGCTATGCTCGTAACGGGTTTGCCCCTGTATTTATCCTCTATTAAAACCTTTCCTTCGGCCTTACCCGCTTTTTCTATCTGGTACTCGGTGTTGTTTTTTATCAGTTTATAAAGGCAACCGGTAGAATATCCTCTGTGGAACTCCTTTACTTCGGACCAGTTAGAATCGGATAAATTTTTCAATCCGCTTACGGCTTTCAGCCTTATTTCATAATTGCCCTCGGGTTGATTGTCAAGTGAAAATTTGGTTTTGTTTGTAGTTCTCGTGCCCGTTTCGTTCGTTTCCACATTGGTTATTTCGATTTTGTAACTACGCGCGTTTTCAACAACTTCCCACGTCAGGTTATTGTCCTCGTCAAGACTTATTCCGGAGGGCGCGGATAACTTATTGCTTTTACAAGCCGCAAGAACCGCGCAAAACATACCTATCACAAAAATTACCGTTAGCGTTTTACTGAGTTTTTTCACTTTAACCTCCTTCGACAGTTACCGATTTGCCGTAATTATCCGATTATTTTTTCTTTAATTCACGATTTTCCTTTATCCAGGCGGCTATTTCGTGCGGCCACTTGAACTTGAACTTACGAACGATTATATCCAACAAGAACAGTATTATGGAAAGTATCATAAACAGTATTCTCGGGTCGTACGTTTTGACAAGTTCGGTTACGAAATCTTTGAAAACTTCAACGGGGTCTTCGAGATCTTTAATCACCGAACCGTTGCCCCTCAAGGCAAGCGTTGAAAGGAAAGCGTCCGTTTCCGAAGTCTCTGTTCCGGTAAAGGCGTCGTACTCTTTCGAGTAAGAAAAAGTTTTGTATTTTACAACGGTTTCTATAATGTTGCCGGAAGAATCTTTCTTCTCCACCGTCAATTTGTAAACGCCGCTCTTCTTCACTACAAAAGTGCTTCTCGAATAAGAATTTTCCTTTGAAAAGCCCGTGAGAACATAGAAACCCGCTTCGCCATTCTCGGCGTTTTCCGGAGTTATAAGGGGCTTTTCCGTTTCCGCCGCGGTAGAAATATCCGTTATCGTGCCGGAGATGGTTTCGCCTTCGTTAAGTTCCGTGAAAACATTGAGTTGATTAACGTAATTTTCCTCACGCAGGTCGAGAACGATTCCCTTTTCGCGGATATCCTCGGTAGGAACGAGATTGCCGACCACGTTTCTAATAAATATACGGCCGCTCTCCTCCGTGGCGAATCCCGAACCCCATTTACCGCCTATATCGCACATAAAACTGCCTACCATGCCTTTTCCGAACTTCCATTGGGCGTAAACGGGCACGTCATACTCGCCTACGAGAATTAGTTCGCTCTCGTCTCTCGCTTTGGTTCCGTAAAAACCGTCGAGTTCTGCCGGAAGCACGCGTGAAAACGTTGAGGGATCCGTTTCTCCGAGCCCTTGAACGAGGTTGGAAGACGGCGAATATATAACGGGTTTGAAGGTTTTGTATATTACGTCGTCGATTCCGTGCTGATGAAGATCTTCACGCATGTTGTAAATAATTTTATTGTCGTCTTCGTAAAGATATTTTTCGTATTCGGACAAATCGACGCTTGACTCCTGATTTTTAAGCGATTCCAGATCCGTATAACCGTTACCCGCCGCAATTATTCTGAGCGAAATGTTTTTGCCGGATGATGACCCGCCTATCTGCACTATAGACATGGTTATTCCGTTTTTATAGTTTATTGCGGCGGCGTCTATCGCCGTGTCCATCTTAGCGATCTCGCCGTCGGTTACGATTATAATGTGCTTTTTTTCTATTTTTCCGCTGTTGTATTCGGATATCAGTTGAGCCCTTGCCGAAATAAGAGCGTTTGTGGCTATAGTGCCGCCGTTGGCGGTGTCGATACTCTCTATGGCGGTGGTTATCTTATCCCTTTGCGTGCGGGGCGTTAACGGAAGAATTACCTCGTTATATTCGTCAAGCGTCATTATTCCGATATAATCGCGGAAATCGGTGGAGTTAAGGCATGACGTTGCGCCGGCTCTCGCCCACCACAAACGGTTTTCTCTCGTGCTTCCCACGGCAAGCGTTTCGTCCATCGAGCCCGACTTATCTATTATAATAACAACGCCGAGCGGCGGGGTATATTCTACCGCCTGAACAGGCAGCATCTGCCTCAAAGGCGTGGCGTAATCGCGCGCGAGAGCAATTCTGTCGTAAAAGTTTGCGTTGCCGCTTTCATCGTCTCCTCCCACGGTGAAAACCGAACCGCCGTAATCGTAAACGTAGCGGTAAAGGGCTTGCTGGAACTCTTCCGCCTTTTCTTCGTCGCCTTCCCATTTGTCTTTCATATCGGTAACGGAAACGTTATCGAGAATTACCTGATCATATTCGCGGAGTTGTTTTACCGTGTAAGGAATATCTTCATCGAAGAAATTCTTCGTTTCCACATCGAAAGCATCACCTTCGGTGAGAATATCCGCCAATGCCTCGGAGGAACTATCGTCTCTCTGCAAAACGAGAATTTTATTGAAATTCTCTATAGACATAAATGCGGTGTAGGTATTATTTGCCAAAAGCGGCTCGTTTTCCATATCCGTAAGTTCAACGGAAAACACGAGTTTGTGCTCTCCGCCTTCCTTAAACGTGTAAGGAATTTCAAACTCCTGCGCGCCGGATACGATCATTTTGTCCTCAAGAACGGATTTTCCGTCTTCACTCTCGCTGTCGTTATCGGAAAGCGTTATTCTGGCTTTATACCCTTCGTCCGCGCGGCTGTGCACGGTTATTCCGAAAAGGCACTCGTTTCCTATATTTACGTGATAGTTAGGCAATTTGACGTCGGTTATCTGAACGTCGGTGTCGGAATATTCGGAAGGAATATTCGCAATGTCTATCCTAACCCCGCTCGCCGATACGGAACGCGCGACCGAAGCGGCTTTGCCGTCAGTTTCCTTTCCGTCGGTAACGAGAACTATCTTCGCCGTTTCAGGGTAATTGAACAGAGTTTTCGTGTAATTGAGCGCGCTCGCTAT
>JAFTDZ010000178.1 GCA_017453885.1 Clostridia bacterium | reverse complement strand
GCTGTTGGTAGTGGGCGCGTTTTCGGGGATAAAGACCTTCGAGATAATTTCCCGTAAAATCGTTATGAAACTCAAAAATACCCGTCGGCTTGTAATGGCGGTGGTTTTCATAACGTATATAGGATCGATGATCCTCGCCAACGACATGGCGCTCATCACCTTTCTTCCGCTCGGTTGGATGTGCCTTAAAAAGAGCGATAAAACGCGATATACGGCGTTTACGTTTATAATGCAGAACATTGCGGCAAACCTCGGCGGGATGCTTACGCCCTTCGGGAACCCGCAGAATCTCTACCTGTTTTCCCACTTCGGGATACCCGCAGGGGAATTTATGCTCACGATGCTACCGCCGTTTTTGCTTTCCCTCGCGCTTATCGTTGCGTGTTGCTTTTTTGTAAAAAGGGAACCGCTCGAATTAAAAGACGAAGAAGTTTACGCTTTCCGCCCCGCGCGCACGGCAGTTTATTCGGTCCTGTTTGCGGTATCGGTGCTCGCGGTGTTCAGGGTATTCCCCTGGTACTACGCGCTTGCGGGGGTGAGTATAGCCGTGCTTATAGCCGATCACAAGGCTTTCGCAAAGGTAAGTTATTCGCTTCTTTTAACCTTCTGCGCCTTCTTTATAATAAGCGGAAACGTTGCGCGCATAGAAGCGGTAAGAACGTTCCTCGAAAAATTAACCGCCCGAAACACGCTTCTTTCGGCAACGCTTTCCTGTCAGGTCATTTCCAACGTGCCTACGGCGGTGCTCCTTTCAAGGTTTGTTACGGATTACGCGGAACTGCTCGTCGCGGTGAATATAGGCGGAGTGGGCACGCTCGTCGCAAGCCTTGCAAGCCTAATAACCTTCGGCAAATACCGAGAGGCGGAGCCTGCAAAAACACGTTTTTACCTCGGCTTGTTCTCGGCGATAAACTTCGGTTTTCTGGCGGTGCTTCTGGGGTTTGAACTTATTTTATTCTATGTGATATGAAAATTATAGATATAACGAAAGAAATGCTTTCCGCGGAAGTCTATCCGGGCGATACCGCGCCGAGCCTTAATAGGGCAAATACCGTTGAAAAAGGCGGGTATAACGTTTCAGACCTCGCTTGTTGCCTGCATAACGGAACGCATATCGACGCGCCTTTGCACGTAAAAACGGGCGGAGCGGGCGCGGCGGAAATACCGATAGAAAAGTGCTTCGGTAAATGCCTTGTTATAAGCGTGAACGGCAAGTTGGGTTTAAGGGCGTTTTCGGAAATAAAAAGATCGGGAATAAAGCGCGTTATACTTAAAAACGCGGAGATAACGGCGGTTTCGGCATTTATGCTTTCGCTTCTGAAACTCGACCTTTTAGGTACGGAAAAACAGTCGGCAGGCAACCTTTCCGTCCACAGAAGTCTGCTCTCTGCGGGAACGGTAATTCTCGAGGGGGTGGATCTTTCCGCCGCGGAGGACGGGGAATACACGCTGTGCGCCCTGCCGCTCAAAATAGCGGGGGCGGACGGAACGCCCGTTCGCGCGGTTTTAATTCGCGGGGAATAGCGTTTATTTATTTGACAAAATAAATATTTAAGTATAATATATAAAGTTGATGAACAATTAACGGGCAACATTTAAGGAGTGATATTATGGCTGAATTTATGGGCAATTTGAGAAGGACGGATACTTGCGGCGGCTTCCGCATAGAGGACGCGGGCAGGGAAGTGACCGTTATGGGCTGGGTGCAGAGGAGAAGGAACCTCGGCAGCCTTATTTTCGTGGATCTTCGCGATAAAACGGGACTTATGCAGATAGTTTTCGACGAGGACAAGCATAACGGAACGTTTGAAAAGGCAGAAAGCCTTCGCACCGAATACGTTATAGCGGTACGCGGCGTGGTGCGAGAGCGCGAGAGCAAGACGAACAAGATACCCACCGGCGACGTGGAGATCGTTGCCGATGAATTGAAGATACTTTCCGAGGCGGAGACCACGCCTTTTGAAATAACCGACGACACCAACGTGAACGAGATGCTTCGTTTGAAATACCGCTATCTCGACCTTCGCCGTTCCCGCCTGCAAAAGAATTTAATAACGCGTTACGCTATCACGAGGGCTACGAGGGATTATCTCGACGCGAACGGGTTTATGGAGATAGAAACGCCTTTTCTCGGCAAATCCACGCCGGAAGGGGCGAGGGATTACCTTGTTCCGTCAAGGATACACGAGGGGTGTTTTTACGCCCTGCCGCAATCGCCGCAACTGTATAAGCAACTGCTTATGATAGCGGGGTTCGACAGATATTTTCAGATAACAAGGTGTTTTAGAGACGAGGACCTTCGCGCAAACCGTCAGCCGGAATTCACGCAGATAGACCTCGAGATGAGTTTCGTAGAGGAAGAAACGGACGTTATGTACCCGATAGAGGGGCTGGTGAAAAAGATATTCAAGGATACGATAGGGCTTGACCTCGGCGAAGGGCACTTCAGGACTCTGCCTTATGCCGAGGCGATGGATCGCTTCGGTTCGGACAAGCCCGATACCCGTTTCGGCCTCGAACTGAAAGACGTTACCGAAGCCGTTAAGGATATGGATTTCGTAGTGTTCAGGAGCGCGATAGAGGCTGGCGGAAGCGTGCGCGTTATAAACGCGAAGGGCTTCGCGTCGAAACTTTCGAGGAGAGATCTCGACGGGCTCGGCGAATACGTAAAAACACTCGGCGCGAAGGGGCTTGCCTGGATAAGCCACCCCGCGGGAGAAGCGGTAAAATCTTCCTTTATGAAGTTCCTTACACCCGAGAAAATAGCGGAAATAGGGGCTTTGTGCGATTTTGCCGAGGGCGACGTGCTGTTCTTCGCGGCGGATAAAAACACGGTGGTTTTCAACGCGCTCGGCGGATTGCGACTTTACCTTGCGGATAAATACGACCTTATCGATAAGGACAGTTACGATATTCTTTGGGTTACGGAATTCCCCTTGCTCGAGTGGAGCGAGGAAGAAAACCGCTGGGTAGCCATGCACCACCCGTTCACTTCCCCTAAAACCGAGGATCTTCCGCTTCTCGATACCGATCCCGGCAAGGTACGCGCCAAGGCTTACGACCTCGTTATAAACGGGCAGGAAGCGGGCGGCGGATCCATAAGGATCTTCAACCGCGATATTCAGAAGAAAATGTTCAACGTCCTCGGCTTTACCGACGAGGATATACAGCGCAAGTTCGGCTTCTTCGTGAACGCTTTCAATTACGGAACGCCGCCTCACGGCGGGCTCGCTTTCGGGCTGGACAGGCTTACTATGCTTATCACAAAGACCGATTCCATAAAGGACGTTATCGCCTTCCCGAAGGTGCAGACGGCTGCCGACGTGATGAGCGAGGCCCCGAGCGAAGTTGACGAAAAGCAATTAAAAGAACTATTCCTTTCGATCGTCCCGCAGGAGAAGTAATAAATTAAGAATTAAAAAACGGCGAAAAAAGCAAAGTAAAATAAAAGGGCACCGAATTCGTTGCCCTTTTACAGTTGAAATTTTTCCGTCAGTCTTTTTTATAGCCGATGTTTTTAGCCTTATTCTCGTCAAAGAAGAGATTGCAGATAGAAGCCACTAACCCGTATATACCGAAGGTGATGGCGGTGATGAAAATGTAGAAACCCGTTCTCGAAGTGAAGCCGTTCGGTTTAAGGGTGGTGTGGTTGATGATCAGGCTGCCGATCCAACCGAGAAAAAAGGTCAACAGAAAACGTACGAGATTGTTGTTGTTCATAAAAATACTCCTTTGTTTGATGCGTTTATTTTATCATATAAAAGGCGCTATGTCAAATAATTCGCGTTGAAAATGTCCGGAAAAGCGATTTCTTCAAAAAACAAACACCCGTACGGAAAAAAATTTTTCTTCTATTGTTGACAAACGCAGGTGTTACGTTGTAAAATATTAAAAAGGAGAAAAATATGATGTGTTTTGACGAAGTGAAGAAAAAGTTCGGTTTCGGGCTGATGCGCCTGCCCATGAAAAACGGCGACGTAGATTATGCGCAGACTTCCGAAATGGTGGATATTTTTATCGAAAACGGCTTCAATTATTTCGATACAGCCCACGGGTACATAAACGGCCTGAGCGAGGCGGCGGTGAAAAAATGCCTTTCTTCACGCTACCCGCGGGAAAAGTTTTTGCTAACAAACAAACTTTCCAACCCGCATTTCAACAGGCAGGAAGATATTCGCCCGCTGTTTTTAAGCCAACTTGAAGCCTGCGGCGTGGGATATTTCGATTTTTATCTTATGCACGCGCAGGATTCCGATAACTACGAAAAATACAAGCGTTGCCGCGCTTACGAAACGGCGTTTGAACTGAAAAAGGAAGGGCTTGTAAAGCACGTGGGGCTTTCCTTTCACGATAAGGCGGCCGTTCTCGACCGCATCCTTACGGACTATCCGGAAATAGAAGCCGTTCAGATACAACTCAACTACATCGATTACGACGATCCTTCCGTCGAGAGCGGCAAGGTTTACGAAGTGTGCGTGAAACACGGCAAACCCGTGATAGTAATGGAACCCGTCAAAGGCGGAACGCTCGTCAACCTGAAGCCATCCGCGCTTAAGATTTTCGAGGACCTGAAAGGCGGTTCTCCCGCTTCTTACGCGATAAGGTACGCGGCGGGTTTCGAGAACGTTTTTATGGTTCTTTCCGGTATGAGCAATTTGGCGCAAATGCGCGATAATGTGAGTTTTATGCGGGATTTCAAACCGCTTGACGAGCGGGAGGCGAACGCCGTTACCGCCGTGCGCGCAGCCGTTAAAGAGGACGACGTTATTCCCTGCACCGCTTGCCGTTACTGTATGGAAAAGTGCCCCAAAGGGATAGCGATACCCGAACTTTTCGCCTGCATGAACACCGAAAAAACGCACGGGGGGTGGAACCCGTATATGTATTACGAAGTGAGCGCGCCCGAAGGAAAGAGGGCGTCCGACTGTATAAAGTGTGGCGCGTGCGAAAGGATCTGCCCGCAGCATCTTAAAATAAGGGAACTGCTCGTTACGGTTGCCCGAAAATTTGAAAAATAAGGAGAAAATTTATGTTAGACGCTGTTTTGACAAGGAGAAACGCATCTCTCAAAGTGAAGATCACCGTTAAAAGCGTGGTTGCGCTGTGCGTGGTTATCGGCGCGGTGGCGTTGCCGCAACTCGTTCATTTGGCGCTCGGAATGCCCGGCGGTGTAAAGTGGCTGCCAATGTATCTCCCCGTTCTCGTCGGCGGTTGCCTTTTAGGGCCGTTTTGGGGGCTCGGCGTGGGGATTCTTTCGCCCTTAGTCAGTTTTGCCGTAACTTCCGCCTGGGGCGATCCCATGCCCGCGGCTACAAGGCTTCCGTACATGGTGGCGGAACTCGCCGTGTTCGCGTCCGTCACGGGTTTATTCTCAAAGAAAATTTCCGAAAACAAGTGGTTCGCCTTCCCCGCGGTTATGCTCGCGCAACTTGCCGGAAGGGGCGTATTTCTCGCCTTAACGGCTGTTTTCCAAAGCGTAAGCGCGCTGAAATTCGCCACCGTTTGGGCGCAGGTGCAACAGGGCGGACTCGGGCTTTTCATTCAGGCGCTCGTCGTTCCGCTCGTAATAATAGCCCTTCATTCTCTCGTTTACGGCAATAGAAATGAATGATATATCCCGCGCGAAAAAACTGCTTGCGGACAGTATCACCTGCGCTCTCGTAAAGGGCGAGGAAGTTTACCTTTCCGAAAGATCCGGCATAGCCCCAATGATGGGCTTTATCGGGAGCGAAATCGATCTTGCGGGTTTTTCCGCCGCGGATAAAATAGTGGGAAAGGCGGCGGCAATGCTCTT
>JAFTDZ010000015.1 GCA_017453885.1 Clostridia bacterium | reverse complement strand
TGGGTGAACGGAACGGACAATCTTTTCCTCGTACACGCGAACACAACCATACCGAAAGCGATAGGTTTCGTCCGCGCCTATATGGAAGGAGAAGGAGAAGATTATCTTAAAGCCGCCGAATTTTTCTGGCAGACGGTAATAGATAAATACACCTACGCGAACGGCGGCGTTTCCGGCGGCGAAGTGTTTAACCGCCTTTATCTCAGCGCAATCGTCAAAGACGGCAACCCGAGTGAAACTTGTACCGTGTATAATATGATAAAACTTTCCAAATATCTTTACGAGATAACCGACGACGTAAAATATATCGATTATATCGAAAGGGCGCTTCTCAACGGAATAATGGGCAGCATTGACGAGGACGGTTGCAAAACCTATTACCAAAATATGTATCCGGACGCGCGCAAGGTGTTCAACCCGTACGACGGCGGCTTCTGGTGCTGTGTGGGTACGGGCATGGAAAACTTTCCTCTCGCGCCGAGCGCGTTGTTCTATGAACGGAAAAACGGGTTGGACATAAACATTTTTGTTTCGTCCGAAGTGCGAGCGAAAAACGGAATGCGTTTCGAGATCCGCGCGGAAGACGAATTGACGACGATCAAAGCACTGACTTCCGGAGAATTTACCCTTCGGTTGAGAATACCGCGTTGGTGCGACGGATACGAACTGACATTCAACGGGGCGCAGACGGGCAAGGCGGAAGGCGAATATATTTCCGTAACGCGCAACTTCGCAGAGGGCGATACCCTCGTTTACCGCACGGAATATAAAACTCAGATAGAATATTCCGACGCCGAAGACGTGTTTACTCTCAGATACGGACCGTATCAGATGGTATGTACGGATGCCGGCGTAAGCGAGATAGCGGGCAACGTGGAGAGCGGCTGGATGGCAAACCCCGTGATATACCGCGAAAACGGAAATTATTATCTGCAACTCGACGGAGAAAAACGCCTGAATCTGCAGAAATACGGGCTTATCACGCATCAACAGTACAATACATTCTTCGTAAGGGTGGACGGATAAGTCGATAAAATAAAGATAAAAATGAAAAAGATAACGGCGATTTTTATAACGGTTTTATTTATTGCGGTCGGTTGCTTCGGCTGTAAAAAACCCGTGAAAGAAGTCGGATATGAAAAAAATCATTTACTTGACGTTGCCGATACGAAATGGAACGCAACGGACGAACACGGCATCGAAAAGGTTTCCGAAACGCCTACTTTTCAACTTGAAAAGAACGTTTCCGAGGGCGGAACGGGGCTTAAACCGTTTTGCTTTTTCTCGGACGGAATGGTATTGCAGAGAAATGCCGTAACCCGGATATTCGGAGAGGCCGATTATACGGGCGGCGTCGCGGTGGAAATTGACGGCAAAGTTTATTACGGATCGGCGGATAACGGTCGTTTCGACGTATATCTACCGCCCGTGAGTAAAGGCGAAGGACTCACCCTAACCATATACGGCATCGGCAACAAGGTCACCGTGAAAGACGTGTGCTACGGGGAAGTTATTCTATTCTCCGGCCAATCCAATATGAACTGGCGCCTTTGCGATACCGTTCTTTCCACATCGCCCGCGCCTACGCCGGGCAAACAATATCTTCCCTTTTACGGCGTGCTCGATACGCCTTATGTCCCGAACGAAACGGACGATCCCGAAACTTATAAAGAATATGTTTACAACAAAACTTTATCGGAAACATACGTCAACAAAACAGAAGAAATGATCGTCGAGGACGACGGCGTCAGAATGATGCTCGTCGATAGCGGGCACGACGCTTACTCCATCGGCAGGAACAAGACCGAAAGATCCGGCTACGATATGGAGAAAAAGTGGATAAAGGCCGTAAAACGCAATTCTATTCTGTATTGCTCAATGTTCGCGTACTATTTTGCGAGAAATTTACGCGAGTTCACCGGTGTGCCGGTAGGCATTATATGCGCTTCCGTAGGCGCCACGAGTACCTCGGCGTGGGCGCCGAGAGATGTCTATGAATCAAATAAAAAATATTTTCCCGACACGGGCGAAGACGAGAGCGATTTCAATTCTGTAAGTTCCTGCTACAACACGCTTATCGCCCCGATGAAGAATTATAAAACGGGCGCTTTCGTGTGGTATCAGGGGGAGGTGGAATGCGCGTCTTTGACTTATTGCGACGCATTCGCGGCGTTGGCGGAAGGGTACAGACAAAAATTCGATGATCCCGCCATGAAGATACTCGTCGTATCGCTTCCGCGTTACGGGTTGGGAGCGGAGTATCCGAAAGGCTTTTCGCAAGCGGATTACGGTAAGGCGGACAGGGAATTTGCCATGGAAAACGCATATTCCGCCCGTGGTAGGGCAAACCAACGGTTATTGCCATCCGTGATACACGACTGCGCGGTGAGCGTGAGCATTAACACGGGCGATTTTGACGATATACACCCTTCCGACAAGACGGTCATATCCCGTCAGGCGGTTTGCCGCTATCTGACCGAATTATACGGGTTTAAGGAAGAAAGGCTCCTTTTTCCCACATTAAACGGCATTTGCGAAACTTCCGACGGCATTGTTCTCCGCTTTGAAAACTGCGGCGAAGGGCTTTTGCTTAAAAATAACGGCAGGGGCTTTCAGATTTCGGAAAACGGCGTGGACTTTGTTCAGATAAAGGGCGTTTTTTCGGACGGAGGCGTGGCGCTTTCCGCCGCGGACGCGGGGCTTGAACGCATTACCCGCGTGCGGTACGGTTGGCTTGAATACCCGAGAATATCGAGGACGGAAGCGGATAAATACGTTTCCGTGTTCAATTCGTTCGGTATGCCGCTCGATCAGTTCGACGTAAAAGTTCGCGACTATTCGGGTTGAGTATAATAAAAAACGTTTCCGTCGTAACGGAAGCGTAAAGGAGAGAAAATGAAAAAGAAAGGAATAATTTGCATTATTATGTCAGCGTTATTATGTTTCGGCGTTTCGTGCAAAAACGGTAAAGAAAAAACGACCGTTTCCGACGAAAAGTTGCTCGATTACGGCGCGGTAACTCTGCCCGAACCCGTTTCGGCGGAGAGCGCGGATCTGTCGGAAAACGGCGAGAGCGTTCCCGTCAATTACATTTCGGATCTTTCCGGCAAAAACGTTATATCCGCTTACAACGTAAAGGATTACGGCGCGGCGGCAAACGGGGTGAAGGACGATTCCGGCGCGCTCATCTCCGCGTTGAACGACGCCGAGTTTGCCGGCGGCGGAACAGTGTATATGCCCGCGGGCAAATATTATATAGGCAAGCAGATAACCGTGCCGGGCGGCGTTACCGTGGCGGGCGAATGGTTGCCCGCAGGGACTGAAGGTTTCGAAAACGGCACTACGATTCTTGTCGGCGTAGGTAAAAACAACAATTCGGATCTTTCCGACGACGCTTTTATAAGGATGAAAGCCGGTTCCAAACTCACGGGTGTTAATATTTATTACCCCGAGCAGGACGAAACTGCACCCCGCAGTTATCCATATACCATAGCCAACGCCGGGTATCTCGGTTATACGGTGGAAAACGTGAATATAGTCAACGCGTACAAGGCGATAAAGGTAGCGCTGCATAACGTCGTCCTTTTCAAGAATATATATATGTCCGTTATAAAGGAAGGAATTTATTCCGACGCGATTTACGATATTCCGAGATACAGCGGGATAACCGTTTCCACGTCCGTGTGGGCGCAGTACGAGAAGGCGACGAGCGGCGCCGATATCGCAACCGCCGTTAAATCCGCCGTTTCCGAAGCCACGGCGTTTCGTTTCGGCAAAATAGACTGGGCGTATCTCTATGATATAAACGTTTCCGACGTAAAGACCGCTATACGCTTCGAAAGTTCGGAAAACGCAGTCGGCTCGTTCAACGGGCAGATAAGCGGGCTTAAGACCGAAAACGTAAAGTACGGCGTTTCCGTCGCGGAACTCGCCACGGTCGGCGCGATAGTTTCTTCTTCGGATATTTCCGCCGAAATTTCCGCCGTTATCACCGAAAAAGAATTTAAGTATCCCGCGCAGATATTCTTTAACGCCACGAGGTTTTCTTCCTCGGACGTAACCGTGAACAACGCGGGCGACGGCGCGCTGTTGTTCACCGGTTGTTCCTTCGTAAAATGGGGAGAATGCGTTTTCGATAACGCGACTATGGGCTATATAAACGCCGACAGTTGCGCTTTTCTTCAGGACGATTCTCTGATCGCTCATATAGGACCGAACGTGGTCGGCAGCAGTTTCGTAAATTGTACGTTCAAAGCGTTTCCCACGCTTTATAACGAATCCGCAAGCGACGGCGTTTATATTTCCGATCTTAAATTGAGCGAGAAAGCGCCCGCGCTTTCTGTGCCCGATTCGTTGACGCGCGCTCGCCGCTGCGCCGAAAACGCGAAAATTTATTTTGCGGCGGATTTCGGGGCGGTTGCCGACGGAGATCTTCTGGACTGTGCGAAGGCTACCGATAACACACGCGCAATACAGCAGGCGCTCAACTGCGCAGGAAAGAGCGGCGGCGTGGTTTATATCGGCGCGGGAACTTATTACGTAAAAGATCACCTCGTTATACCCGAAGGCGTGGAACTCAAAGGCGTTTCCGAAAACAACAGGCACTTCGGCCTCGCGAATAAAGGCACAACGCTCGTCACGGGGCACGGCAAAGGAGAGGAATACGGCAAGCCTTTCGTATCGCTTAAAAACAGCGCGGGGCTTGTGGGAATAAACGTATTTTATATTGACCAGCATTATTCCAAAAACGTCGTCTATGCGCCCACGGTATGCGTGTTCGGCGACGGGTGCTATCTGTATAACGTCACCGTTCCGAACGCATACACGGGCGTTTTGGTAAAGGGCAAAAACGCGCATATAGATTACCTTCGCACACTCGGGTTGAAGGCGTGCCTCGTCCTTGAAAAAGCCGACGGCGCCTTCGTTGAAAACGCTACGCTTTCCGGCGGCGACTGGCAGGACGGAGAAGCGGGCAGACTGAACAACGCGCCGCCCGCAGATCACTGGACAAACTTCCCCAACTACTACAATGAAGGTATTTACGTTTCGGATTCCAAAGGCGTAACACTTATGGAATGTTTCACCTTCGGTATGGGCAACGGACTGCATCTCGACGGGAAGGTAGAAAACTTCCTGTCGCTCGGGCTCGGCGTTGACGCTTCCAAAAACGCTGTTTTGCTTGAAAATTCCGGCAAGAACGTCATTCTCGTAAACAACCAGTTGGTGGGCAGCGGCAACTACGTTTATACCACGGGTAAATATTCGGGCGAAACCTTTGTTTACGGAACTTCCTGTTGGTATGGATCGATGGACGTTCGCTGTACCTTTGACGGCAACGGCGCGGTATATATGCAACAATGTAAAATAGCCAACGGCGGTGTTGACGTTAACGGAAGTAAAGTTTACCTGCAGAATTTCGCCTTCGATCTCAACAATTATCCTATGCTTACCGTTCAGCCCGAGGCGGAAGGGTATATGATAAATTCCGTCGGAACGATAAACCTTCTCAAAACGGAAGGCGAGGCGAAAAACTTCAAAAAATCCAACCTCAACAAACGTTGACAAGAGGCTTACCGATCAATAATTTATACCGAAATTATTTGAAGATCCGGCATTTACCGTTGCCGGATCTTTTCAAGTACGGTGAATTTTCACATCGTTAATAAACTCCTTAAAATCCGATTGATCTTCCGGATATTTCCTTCCTCACAAAAAACAAAACCCGCTTGAACCTTGTGAGTTCAAACGAGTTGCTCTTGGCGGAGAGAAATAATTGTTAAATCAATAAAATTACATACGTTAAATGTAGTATTTTAATTTTTTGGACATTCCGAAAAGAATATTTTGAATAAAAACTCTTGACGAAGTATCGTTGCAACGATATAATATAAACATATCATCACAAAGATATAGAATGGGAGTGCATAAAAATGGCAAACATTGCGTTATTGCATGGTACCGACCACGTTATCAAAAAGCCTGAGTACGCTTTAGGCAAAGAAACGAATGATTACGGGAAAGGGTTTTATTTTGCGCTTTTACCGGAAATGGCGAAGGAATGGGCGTGTAAGCAAAATACGAACGGATTTATAAACGAATATACTTTCGATTTCGGAGACTTACGTGTTTTGAATTTGTTGGACGGAAATCATACTGTTTTGAATTGGATCGCCATGCTTCTTAAACACCGTATATTTACAATAAACGACGAGATCGCACAAGACGCCAAGGATTATATAATAGAATATTTTTAGGTTGATACATCCGGGTTTGACGTAATTACCGGATATCGTGCGGATGATTCGTGTTTTTTATATGCGCAGTCGTTTGTGCGCAATGCGCTTCCTATCCGCAGTCTTTCAAAAGCATTGCAACTCGGAAAACTCGGTGAACAAACGGTACTTGTTTCTGAAAAGGCTTTTACCAAATTACAATTTGTAAAAGCGGAAACCGTTGATAGAGAAATATATTATCCCAAATTTCTTGCGAGAGATACGCAAGCAAGAGAAGAATATCGTCTTGAAACAAAAAAGAACAATTCCTACAAGGACGATAATTGGCATATAACAATTGGAAATGAGGTGAAATGGAATGTCGCTGATTAAATGTCCGGAATGCGGGCAGCAAATAAGTGATAAAGCTGAAAATTGTCCGCACTGCGGGCTTCCTTCGTCATACTTTAATATTCAAAGAAGCGAGAATAAAGGCGAAGAAGTCGATTATTCCAATATCGGCAATACTCTCATTTCCTTCGATTCCGATTACAATGATCTGTTTTCATCGGAACACTATATCACGTACAGAGAACTTGAGCGTCTGAGAACCGTTTACGGAAAGTATTATACAACACTGAGGAATAAAATGGTTTTTCAGTACGTATGCAACAACGCCGGAAAACTGCATATTGATGTTGCTTCATTGAAGCGCTTTCTTCTGCGGA
>JAFTDZ010000177.1 GCA_017453885.1 Clostridia bacterium | reverse complement strand
ATGGCAGAGGATGCCGAGCGTCTTTTCTCCTTCGCCCCATTCTATTTCGCCGACGTAATTGTCGTAATTAGTGGCCTTGAACCCTAAACTTTTTCCGAGGTCGAGTATATAAGCGAGCGCATCGGCCACGCCCGCGCCGAATGGTTTGCCGGGAAGGGCAGGGGCTTCAACGCTGTCTATACTCACGAATTCTTTCACGCTTTTAATTATATCGTTATAATAATTTGGCATAATTTTTCTCCTTTTTTTATACGGCGGCGGTAAAATTAAAGAAAAACATAAAAAAATAGAAAATTTTTACTGCTCACCTGTTTATTATATTATACACTTTTTCGCGAATATGGTAAAATATATTCGGGCAATTTTTTAATTTTTGTGAGAGGAAACTATGCACGAGGGCCATCGCGAAAGACTTTATGCTAAATTTATAGAGGGAGATACTTCCCTTACCGAATTAGAAACGACGGAATTTCTGCTGTGTTTTTCCATCGCGAGAACGGACGTGAAACCCCTTGCGGCAAAACTTCTCGAAAGTTTCGGTTCGCTCGAAGGGATATTCAATGCCACTCCCGAAGAATTGATGAATGTGAAAGGCGTGGGCAAAAAAACGGCGGCGTTCTTTAAGGTGATGGGGGATCTTATAAGAAGTTATAATCCTTCCCGCTCGGAAGAAAAAACGCCTAACGTATATAATACCGTAATGTTTTTCAAAGAGTATTTCAAAAACGTGGAAACCGAACAACTCGTCGTGGCGCTTCTCGGCAAGAACGGCGAGGTTATAAGAAAGTTTATTTACACCGACTACAGCCGTTCGGAGGTAAACGTGAACATAAAGGAGATAGCGGCGGAAATTGCCCGCATCGCTCCACACTCCGCAGTGATGGCGCATAACCACTTCAGCGGAAACGTTCACCCATCCTTGGCAGACGACCTTACCACCCGCCGCATCGCGCTGATGATGAACGTTCACGGGGTAATACTTTACGACCATCTTATTTTCTGCGGCGACGATTATTACAGTTACCATATAACCGGCAGGTTGGATAAGATAAAGGAAGAAATAAACGACGCTGTTAAATAGAGCAGTCGGAAGTTTTTCCGTTCACCGCCTTGTCGGCTACGGTCGAGATGACGGAATGTGGCGAGTAAGAAAAAGAATCTCTGTTAAAGCACAGAGATTCTTCATTTCGCTCCGCTACATTCAGAATGACAGTCTGCCGCCCTTGGTCAAGGAGAGGCGTCAGAAAGGATTCCCGAAAAGTTTTACGCAGTAAAAATTTTTGGGAAAGAGGAGCAATCGGCTTGAACGCAGAAAGGTGAAAACCTGCAACCTTTTGCGTTATATGCCGCATTGCGACGAGCAACCCGTTGCCCGACAGTCGCGAAAAGAAGGGCTCCCGCGGAGAATTTGAAAAATCATCCGTGGGAAAGAGGAGAAACCGATTTGAACGCAGAAAGGTGAAAACCTGCAACCTTTCGCGTTCGTTATCGCGTTTCGACGACGTCATTCTGACGAGGTTTACCGAGGAAGAATCTCTATTCTTTTTGTCAGAAACTATATATTATCAAAGCAACTCGTCATTTCGACTGAACGAAGTGAACGGAGAAATCCGGCTGTTACCATAATATTTGCCGGATCTCTCCACGCGCTACGCTTGGTCGAGATGACGGAAAGAATCTCCGTTAAAACACAGAGATTCTTCACTTCGTTAAGAACGATAAATTACATTCTTCGCAAAAACGTGTTTAATTATATGGAAAACCGTACGGATTGAACACAGACCGAAGTAAAATCAATTGACGAATTTGTTCATTGCCTCCGTATATTCTTTTGAATAGTTTTTATTTGTTTTTATAGAATTTTCGGTTAAAGATTTATATGGGTTATAATATGCTTCCCGAATAAACTCAACATATCGGTCAAGTTGGCTTCCGAAATCGCTTTGCCCCGCCGAATAAATTTCGCCGTTTTTGCAAATGCAGGAAACGCCGTTTTCAAAAGACAAATCGTTTCCGATAACACCTATCATATCGAGTGTAAAATCTCCGACTGTGAAATTTTCAAAATCGAAATCTATTTCAATATGAAGATAAAACTCGTCAGTATCTCGAATTGCATCAGGTTCAGCGCTGACGCCGATAATATTGCCGATTATCCTGTTATTTATCAAATCAATATCCGACAGTAACGTTATGTTGTTATCCTGTACCACCGTTTTGTTTATAATGTAATCACAATCCAACTCGATAGGTCTTTGCGTTATGGGAACATTGTTATTATACAAAAGATACAAAAAATAAACAAAAGCGCGCGTTCCCTTCAGCATGTTATCATCGGCCGTGGTATAACAGTCCTCAAAATCATTTTTTGCCGACATTGCAACAGCGCGTGAATTGTCGTTAAAATTCACTCTCTTCATCATATTTTCGAGTTTATTCGGGCTATTTGAAACGTCTAATGCTAACGATGCCCCTCGATAGGCGGCAATATATTGAGAGCGATATGTTTCGTCGCTTTTGATATTGTTACCGCAAGAGGCAAAAACAAGCAGCGAAACAATACATAGACAAATTGAGATTATTCTTACTTTTTTCATAAAACACCCCCCTTATACGGTTCAATAATATTAAATCAAGCCGCAAGTATAGTTTACCATACGGCGATATTGATTGTCAAACGATTTTTATCGTAAAAATTTTACGGCGAAAAGGAGAAGGCTTATTATATAATATAATGATTCATTATAGACGAGAGGAAACCGCGAAACCCGCGCCGGAACGGAAACAACCAAAAAGAAACAACCGACCGAAACAACCAAAAAGACCGCCGACATCCGTCAACGGTCTTCTTGGAAAATATATGATAAGGGGGAAAATGATGAGCGTGTTTTGCTGTTCCCTTAAGAACACCTATACTATACCACATTAAAGAAAACTTGTAAAGCGTTTTTCATAACTTTTTTCAAAAAAATAAAAAAATTTTTTCGAGAATTGTTAAATTTTCTCAAAACAGACAAATGTTGCCTAATTTGAGAGGGAAAACCTGACCAAAATGTTAAAAATTAACAATAATTATATAGCGGCGGCGAAAAGAGAGAGGATAAAGAGAAAAACTTTTCTTTTATCGGAAGAAAATTTTTTGCGCAGCAAATTTATAAAAACGCTATACAAATAAAAAGATATGTGATATAATTGAAATAATCGAGGCGGGCAAACGCCTTATAATAAACGGAGGTAAAATAAAATGGCTTACAAAATCGGCAGCGATTGTATTTCTTGCGGAACCTGCGCGGAACAGTGCCCTGTTTCGGCTATCACGCAGGGCGATACACAGTACAATATCTCGAAAGACGAGTGCATAGGTTGCGGTTCCTGCGCGGAAGCGTGCCCCGTATCCGCTATCAGCGAGGACGAATAATTATCGACAAAGGCGCGGCTGTAGCCGTGCCTTTAGTTTTTATATGGAAGTTGTTTTGAAAGACGGGGAGAGGATAGAAGAACTTTTCCTTGGCGGAGCGAAAATAATTCAGAGCGAAAATCTTTACCGCTTTACGTCCGACGCCGTTCTGCTTACGAAATTCGCGCGGGCAAAGAAAAACGAAAAGGTCGCGGATTTCTGTTCGGGAAGCGGCATAGTGGGGCTGCATTTTTATTTTCTGAACAAGGCGGCGGTGAAGGAAGTGAAACTCTTCGAACTGCAGGCGGAACTTGCCGAGATGAGCGAGCGCAGCGTGAAACTCAACGGGCTTGAAGATATTTTCGGCGTATATAATCTTCCCGTGCAGGAGATAGGGAAGGAATTCAACGGGTATTTTTCGATAATTCTGTGCAACCCGCCTTACGAAGAAGAAGGGAAAGGGGAAAAGAACCTTTCCGCAAGCGACGCGATAGCCCGCCACGAGGGGGCGCTTACGCTTGAAGAAACGGTACGCGTTGCCGCGCTGAAATTGAAATACGGCGGCAGGTTTTGTATCGTCCACCGCGCCGACAGGCTTGTGGATCTTCTCTTTTATATGCGTAAGTACGGCGTGGAACCCAAGCGGATAAGGTTTGCCGGCGCAAAGGGCAAAACGCCTTATTCCGTTTACGCGGAAGGGGTAAAGGGCGGGAAGCCGTCGGTGGAAATTGAGCCGCCTTTTGAAAATTAACCCCCTAAATCTCACAAAAATAAAGATTCGGAGATAATATGTTATATTTTGTGGCAACACCGATAGGCAATTTGAAAGATATAACTTATCGGGCGGTGGAAACGCTCGGGGCGGTTGACGTTATCGCCTGCGAGGACACGCGCCATTCCCTTAAACTTCTCGCCGCGTACGGAATAAAAAAGCCGCTTTTATCCTACCATAAATTCAACGAGAGAGAGGCGGGCGGGAAGATAATAGAGATGCTGAAAGAAGGCAAGAACGTGGCGGTGATAACCGACGCCGGCACGCCGGTAATATCGGATCCGGGAAACGTACTCGTCGGAATGCTCGTGGAAGAAGGGTTGGAATACACCGTTATACCCGGGGCGAACGCTTTCGTTCCGGCGCTCGTTCTGAGCGGGTTCGACGCGTCCCGCTTCGTTTTTCTCGGTTTTTTGCCCGAAAAGAACAAGGAAAGGAAGGAACTTGCGGAAAGATACCGCTCGGCGGACGCCACGCTTATTTTTTACAGCGCCCCGCACGACGTGAAAAAGGACGTTGAATTTTTATTTTCCGTCCTCGGAAACAGAAAAGCGTGCGCCGTGAGAGAGATAACGAAACTGCACGAGAGCGTGGAGTTTTTCTGCCTTGCGGAAGGTTACGCGGGCGAGGCGCGCGGCGAATACGTTCTTTTGGTAGAGGGTGAAAAGGAGAAAAAATCGTTTTGCGACCTCACGCCGGAAGAGCATCTCGAAAAGTATATAAGCGGCGGAATGGATAAAAAGGACGCCGTAAAACTCGTTGCAAAAGAGCGCGGCGTTAGCCGTAACGAAATATACAAACTCACCGTAAAGGGCGGCGAATAATATCAATTACCCGCCTTTTTCTCACATTATCGCGGAAAAATCAAAAACCGGTCGGGTTATTTTTTCTTTCCGAAGATCCTCTCCGCGCTCCTCTCGTGGGCGTTCAATATGCCGAGCATGACTTCCGCCCCGCGACTGTTTGAAGAATTATTATCGGCAAGTTTTCCGTTATCGGCGGGCGATGGGGAAGAAGGAAAACCGTTTTGCGTTTGGATGGGATCGCCCGAAGGGATAGGTTCTTCGCGGCGTTCCGTTTTTGAAAACGACCGCATTGAAAAAAATTTTTTCATCT
>JAFTDZ010000176.1 GCA_017453885.1 Clostridia bacterium | reverse complement strand
GACCCTTACCGCGTGGACGAGAACGTGAGCGCCAACGCCACGCATTACGCGGTGTTTACCGAGTCCAGACTGCCGGACGATCTTCCGCCCGAACCCAAAGAGGCGGACGACGACCCCGATAAACCGCCTGCATCCCCCGGGAGCGGTTCCGGCAATGGCGGTACAATGGGCAGTAGCGAGTGGGAACAACCAAACTTCGTTTTCGACGGGGAAACCAACTACGCCGGCAAGGTTTACGATATGGCGTACGAGGAAGCGATGGAATGGATCGCCGAAAACCCGAACATATCGGATGCTGAAAGAGATCTCATCGTCGGTTATTTCAAGACGATTGAGAAAAAAGAATAGAATAATCAAAAGAGAGAGAGTATTATGATTTCAGAAAAACAGATAAGTCAATTCAGTAAACAGTGTGACGAGATCTTCGCGCAGGTCAAACGTGACGTAGTCGGTCAGAAAGACGTAGTAGAAGGCGCTGTTATCGCCATGATAGCGGGCGGCAACGTTCTTTTGGAGGGCGTTCCGGGCGTTGGTAAAACGAGGCTCGTGAGAACGCTCGGCAGGGTGTTCGACCTTCCTTTCGCGCGTATTCAATTTACGCCTGACCTTATGCCTGCGGACGTTACCGGCACGAACATAATCATCAAGGACGAAGACGGCAACTCGAAGTTTGACTTCCAACCCGGTCCGATCTTCGCGAATATCGTTCTCGCGGACGAAATAAACAGGGCGACGCCGAAAACGCAGTCGGCTCTTCTCGAGGCGATGCAGGAACACACCGTTACCGTAATGGGCGTATCAAGGAAACTTTCCGAACCCTTCTTCGTTCTCGCAACGCAGAACCCGATCGAGCAGGACGGTACTTATCCTCTGCCCGAAGCGCAGATGGACCGCTTTATGTTCAAGATCATCGTTAAAAATCCTTCGCTCGACGAACTTATGGATATAGTCAATATGACGCAAAAGACGATGGCGGAAGTTGCCGACAAGGCTTGCTCCGGCGAGGAACTTCTCGAAATGCGTGAGACCGCGAACCAGATACCCGTTGCGGACGACGTTATGAAATACGCCATGATGCTCACTTCCGCTACCCATCCGGACAGCGAATGCGCTTCCGAAACGGCTAAAAAATACGTGCGCCTCGGCGCCAGCCCGCGTGCCGGTCAAGCGCTTATATCCGCGGCGAAAGTTCTCGCTTTGATAAAGGGCAGATATAACGTCGCTTACGATGACATAAACGAACTCGCTTATCCCGTTCTCCGTCACCGTATCAAACTCAACTTCGAGGCGATCGCGGACAGAATCTCTGCGGACGATATAATAAAAATGATTCTCGAAGAACTCTCTAAAAAAACAAAATAATCCTCACGGAGCAAATAAATGAAAGTTTCCTACTTGAATGACCGATTTTTCAGTCGTCTGGAAACGCTTGCATTAAATCTTCGCTCCGACCTTCGCGGGTATTTCGGCGGAAAGCACCTCGTTTCGTCCTACGGGCAAACGGTGGAGTTTTCCGATTATCGTGAATACCAGTTGGGTGACGACATCAGGCGTATAGACTGGAACCTGTTCAGCCGTTTTGAAAAATACTTTTTGAAGTTATTTACCGACGAAAGGCAGATGCAGATCCAGATCTTCCTCGATTGTTCCGGTTCTATGGGAAAAGACAATCCGAAAAAGTCCGCTTACGCCGTGGCAACAGCCGCCGCGCTCGGCTTTTTATCGGTACATAATATGGACAAGGTTTCTTTCAACATAATGAAGGACGACCGCTCCGAAAATCCGTTCGGCACCATCGTAGGGAAAACTTCCTTTTTCCGTTCGGTAACTCAACTCGAAGAAGTGGAATTTACCGGTGAAACGAATATTTCCGAATGCGTAAAGAGTTGCCCGGACACGAGTTCCGGCAACGGGCTTTCGGTGATAATTTCCGATTTTTTCTCCGAGGACTGGAAGGCTGCGATAGATTATCTCCTTTTCAAACGCAGGCAGATATTGCTTATTCAGATAATGACGCCCGACGAAGAAGATCCTACCTACGAAGGCAGGGTACACCTTATCGATTCCGAAACGGAAGACATTTCCGATTCTAAAAACATGAAGATAAGGATAACCCGCAGTTTTCAGGTAGCCTATCAGGAGGCCCTTCGTGATTTCAAGGACGATATCAAAAACTTCTGTCATAAAAGGGGTGTGGACTATATTTCCGTTCGCACCGATACTGAAATAGAGAAGATGTTGTTCGGTCAACTCTTAAAGGTTGGTGTTATGGTATGACGTTATTATATCCGATCGGCCTTTTGGGGCTTTTGGGGATAGTCGCGCTTATAATCATCTACATAATAAAGCCTAATTATCAACAAAAAGCAGTTTCCAGTACCTTTATATGGAAACTCGCCCTGAAATACAGAAAGAGAAAATTACCCACGAGCAACCTTCGCAACCTGCTGATCATCATCTGCCAGATACTTATTCTTGCCATTCTCGCGCTTGTTCTCACAAAACCTTCGGGAATAATCAAGGCGTTCGTGCAGGACGAGGAGTTGGTCGCTATTATAGACGCGTCCTCGAGTATGCGAACGCTCAATTCCGACGAGGACAGCCGTTTTAAGCGAGCCGTTGAAAAGGCGAAGGAAAGGGCGGACGCCGTCTTTGAGGCGGAGGGAGTCGTCACCGTGATAATCGCCGACGACGATCCCTATAAAATAGGCGATAAAATCAAAAAAGAAAACAAAAACACTCTTTACGACGCCCTTGATAAAATGGTTGCGAATGACGAGTGTTCTTATAGCGTTGCGGATGTTGACGCCGCTTTGCGCATGACTGAGGATATCCTTCAGGAAAATCCTTCCGCAAAAGTAGTGGTATTTTCGGATACAGAATACGCTTTCGTTCCGGAGAGCGTTGAAGTTGTAAATATATGGGACGGGTCCGAATGGAACGCCGCCATACTTAACGCGACCGCCGAACTTGAGGACGGTTATTATACTTTTACCGTCGATGTTGCCTGCTACGGCAGGGATATGGATCTTCCCGTAAAGTTAATGGTTTACAATAAAAACTCCGAGGACAAGGTAGAATCCGGCAAGCAGACGGTCGATAACGTAGAATTCAATTTGGTCGCCCGTTGTGAAGGCGACGCGAGAACGCGCATAGTTTTCAGAAACGCAGATAAGGAACCGCTCGATTACGGTAAGGAAAACATAATGCGTTACGATATACTCGAGGCGGATAAAGTTCACTCTTACGAATCGATAAACGTCGCTCTGGTCGCGCAGGATTCTTACAAAGAGGACAACAGTTTCGATATTTACGGCGGCAAGAAGGAAACCGTAAACATAATTTACAACAGCAGTAAGCCGAACCCGTTCTTTCAGGGCGTGCTCGATAACGTCAGCAACAGGTTCAGCGACCGTTGGGATATACATTTCAGAGAGGCGTCCGAAAACAGCGCCCTTCTCGAAGGCTACAAACCCGATATTTACGTTTTCGAACACAGAATGCCCGACGCTTTACCGAGGGACGGTATAGTTATCGTGTGCGATCCGGAAACAAGCCCTATAAACTCCGGTTTCAGGGTGAACAGTTATTTCGATCTCGGTAGAAAGAGTATGCCGCTCGTCTCCTCTTATCCGCACCCGATAATGAACAATATCATCGCCGAGCGAATCACGGTAAGCAGATACGACAATATAACTTATCTCGAACCGAATTACGACGTGCTCGCGTCGTACAGCGGCAGGCCGGTAATAATGGCGAAGAAGATAGAGGCGGAGCAAGTAGTGATTCTCGGTTTCAATATGCACTATTCCAATATGCCCGTATCTCCGTATTTTCCGCTGCTTATGTCCAACATAATCAATTATTATATGCCCCCCACGGTATATTCGAACGCTTTTGAAGTGAACGAGGTCATCGCTCTCAATTCGAGAGGTTTCGAACTCACCGTCAGCGGAAACATGGGTGAAAAGGTATTTAACGAATTCCCCGCAACGCTGAAGGCGGAACTTCCCGGAACGTACACTCTGCAACAGACCACGTATTTCGGCGATACCGTTACGGAGAACATATTCGTCAAAGTGCCCGCGTCGGAAAGCAATATCTGGGCGGAAGGCGACGCGTTGTATCAACCTAAAATAATGAACGACAAATCCGTTTTCTATAAAGATTTGCTGCTCTACTTCGCGATAGGTCTGGTGGCGTTGCTCTTTGCCGAATGGTGGCTCCACATGCGCGAGAGCAAGATATAAGGAGGTGTGAGATATGTCAGGTTTTTCAATCAATTTTACGCACCCCTGGCTTTTATTGCTGATCATACCGGCAATAGGGCTTACGCTCTTTTCGTACTTCACGCTCTCTAAACGGTACAGAAAAAACAGGAACCGTATAACTTCGGCGGTACTGCATTCCATAGTTATGCTCCTCGCCGTGTTTATCATTTCGGGGATGTCTTTCTCGTACGATATAGCCAACAGCAATAACGAAATAATCCTTTTGGTTGACGTTTCCCGCTCCGAGGACGGCTCCGAAGAAGTCCGCGACGAATTTGTAAAAAACGTTCTTTACGACGCTATGGGCGACGGATACCGGGTCGGGCTCGTCACCTTCGGTTTCGGGCAGGAATACGCCGTTCCTTTGACTACAGATCTCAATGCGGTTTACGATGGTTACGTCATGGCGGAACGCCCGGATACCACCGCCACCGATATTGCGAGCGCGCTCACTTACGCGGCGGATCTTATCAATCACCCGCAAAGTTCCAAAATAGTGCTCATTACCGACGGAAAGCAGACGGATAACAACGCCCTTTCGGTAATACGCTCGGTATCTTCGAGGGGAATAAAAGTTGACGTTGCAAATATCACTTCCGCCTACGAGGGCAACGAGTTGACCGTTCTCGGCATACAGATGCCGGACTATCACTTGACCATCGAAGAGGAATGTACCGTTTCCGTCACCATGCAAAGCAACCGCGAATTTATGTCCGTAGTAAGGCTTTACGATAACGGCGTTCTTTCCGGATCTTACGATCAGTTGATCCCCGAAGGAGTTGCCGAGTTGTCCGTTCCGCACGTCTTTTCCACCGTCGGAATGCACGAGATATTCTTCACCGTGGAAGTCGAGGGGGATATCATCAACGAAAACAACAGTTATTACGCCTACGCGTATCTCGAAGTTTTCAACAAAGTCCTTATCGTGGAGAGGGAAGAGGGAGAATCTGAAATTCTCAAATCCATTCTTACCGAAAACGACGCGTTCAAGGTCGATATCAAAAACATAAATTCGACTACCGACGTGCTTCCTTCTTCTGTGGACGAAATGCGTCAATACGACCAGATAATACTCAACAATATCGCTAATGCGGAAATGCCCGCGGGCTTCGGCGATAACCTGTATTCCTACGTTTACGATTACGGCGGTGGCGTGTTCACCGTCGGCGGCGACGACGATGAAGGTAACGCCAATGCGTACAGCAACGATTCGTCCAAAACCGTTTACGGCTCCCTGTATCAACAGATGCTGCCCGTTCAACTAATCAAAGACACGCCGCCTGTAGGCGTTATGGTACTTGTGGACCGTTCAGCTTCCATGGCGTGGAATTACGGAGGCATCGAAAAGATGGAATGGGCAAAACAGGGCACGGCGTCCTGCTTTAACGCCCTTACCGAAAGGGATTATATCGGCATACTTACTTTCTCTTGGTCGGTAGATCTTATACTCGAACCTACCCCGAGAACGCAGGAGGCGAAGATACTCGCCGCGATCGACAGCCTTGAATG
>JAFTDZ010000175.1 GCA_017453885.1 Clostridia bacterium | reverse complement strand
TTCCGCTATCGTTCTCTGTGCTAAACGGGGTCCTTACCCTTCACGTATTGCTACATGAAGTTTGGGCTCTTCCGATTTCGCTCGCCACTACTTTCAGAATCGATTTTTCTTTCTTTTCCTCCGGGTAATGAGATGTTTCAGTTCCCCGGGTTCCCCTCGTATACCTATTGATTCAGTATGCGATACCATAACATTACTTATGGTGAGTTCCCTCATTCGGATATCTGCGGGTCAACGTTCATTTGCAACTCTCCGCAGCTTTTCGCAGCTTGTCACGTCCTTCTTCGGCGCCATATACCAAGGCATCCTCCTCTGCGCTCTTTGTAGCTTGATCTTTCTTCGTTCGCGTCTCGCGCGAACCGTCGAATTATCTTTCTTGATACCTCTTACAAAAATCCTAAAACTTACTATACAGTGATTTGCTTCTTACGCTATTTTCTCGTATTAACCATTTCTTTGTATTTAAGTTTTGCCTTCTGTACTTTGTTTCTATTTCTTTTTATGCAGTTGTCAATCTACCCTCTCCTGCGTCGGCAAGAGCGCTACCGCAAACCGATAGCCTATATATATTATCATTTTGAAAAACAATAGTCAAATGTTTTTCGGCAATTTTTGAAATTTTTTTATTTTTTTTCGGAAAGTAATTTGCCGAAGGCTTCGGATAGTTTTTCCATCGCCTTTTCCGCGCCCGCCTTATCGTTGGCGCGTATAAAATAATAGATTTTCAACTTCGGTTCCGTACCGCTCGGGCGAACGCATACGAATATGCCGTTTTCCATTTCGTAATACACGGCGTTGGTTTTTGCCGTATCGATGGAAACTACTTCGCCTTCCCAGGTAACGGCGGTGGCTGTGGAATAATCCCTTACCGCTTTAACATTATATATATCTATCTTCGGCACGAACTTCCCTTTCAGCCCGTCAACCACGGCGTTCATTTCAGCCATGGCGTTCAATCCGCCGTATTTTATGCTGACCGTCTTTTCTATAGCGTAGCCGAATTTTTCGTAAATGGAATTGAGCCTCGAAAAGAGCGAAACGCCCCTGTAATTGTAGTAACAAACCATTTCCGCAACGAGCATACTCGCCACTACCGCGTCCTTATCGCGCGCGTGCGTGCCGCGAAGATACCCGCAACTTTCCTCGAAACCGAAAAGGAAAACCTTCGATCTGTCCTTTTCGTATCCGGCTATCTTCTCGCCTATGTATTTGAAGCCTACGGGCGTTTCCACGACTTCCACCCCGTAAGAGGCGGCTATCGGAACGACCAACCCCGTGGAGACGAAACTCTTTACGATAACGCCGTTTTCGGGAAGTTTCTTCTCTTCCTTGAGCCTTAACAATATATAATCGGTGAGCAGAATGCCGACCTGATTGCCGGTGAGCGCGACAAATTCCCCGTCGGCATTGCGCAGAGCCACGCCGAGACGGTCGCAATCGGGATCGGTTCCGAAAACTACGTCCGCCTTGATCTTCTCCGCGAGGGCTATGCCCATAGAAAGGGCTTCTTTATTTTCCGGGTTCGGCACTTCCACCGTGGAAAAGTTTTCGTCCGGCTCCGCCTGTTCCTTGACGACGGCGGGAGTTACGCCCAACTTTTTCAATATCGTCATCACGGGTTTATAGCCGCTGCCATGAATGGGCGTATATACGATTTTAAGCGTTTTAGCCTGCTTTTTGGCTATTTTGCGCGAGAGCGAAGCGGATAACACCGCCTTGAAATACGCGTTTTCCACCTTTCTTCCGATCTTCTGGATTATGCCCTTTTCGATGCCGCTTTCAAACGGCGGAACTTCCGAACAGGGAACGGAGAAATAATCGGTTTCCCGTATGTATCCCACAACTTTTTCTGTGGCTTCGGGGGACATCTGCGCCCCGTCTTCCCCGTAAACTTTATAGCCGTTGTATTCCTTGGGATTATGGCTTGCGGTTATCATTATGCCGGCGACCGTTCCGAGTTTCCTCACCGCGAAGGACAGCATCGGCACGGGATGCGGTTCCGTATATACGAAAACCCTGATGCCGTTCGCCGCGAGAACGCCCGCCGCCGCACGCGCGAAAAGTTCGGAATTGCGGCGCGTATCGAAAGAAATAGCGACGCCGCGGCTCTTTGCCGTAAGCCCGAGCCCCTTCACGTATTCGGCAAGCCCCTGGGTGGCGCGCTTCACCGTATAGACGTTCATCATGTTCGTGCCCATACCGATTATGCCGCGCATACCCGCCGTGCCGAAATCGAGTTCCTTGCCGAAGCGGTACTCTATCTCGGCGTCGCTGCCGGATATGGAATTCAGTTCGGAAAGTTCTTCCGCGCTCAACGCCGAATCAGATATCCAGTTTTCGTAGATCAAACGGTAATCCATAAACAAAACCTCGTTTTTGCCGTTGCCCGCAATTCACAAAAAACCGCCTTTTTCTCACATTAAACGCGTTTTTTGAATTTTTTGCGCGGAACAAACAACGGTTGATACTTATTTATTATAATATTTACGAACGGTTTTGTCAAAGAATTTGACGATTCGGCGGAAATTTGTTTACAAAACCGTTCCGTTCTGTTACAATATTGCGGGAGGTAGTTATGAAAGGGATAAAATATTCGGTTGTGGTAGCGGCCTATAACGAAGAAGAATCGCTCCCGCTGTTCTTCTCGAAGGTCGTTCCGCTGTTTGAAACGCTCGGTGAAACTTTCGAGATAATAATAACCAACGACGGGTCTTCCGACGGTACGGAAGATATTCTCGCGCAGCGCTGCGCTGCGGACAAGCGAGTGAAGGGAATAAATTTCAGCAGAAACTTCGGCCAGCAGGCGGCGCTCCTCGCGGGGCTTAAAGAGAGCCGCGGCGACGCCGTTATCGTGATGGACGCGGACCTTCAGGACCCGCCGGAAGTGGCGCTCGAGATGATAGAAAAATATAAAGAAGGTTACGATATAGTTCACGGCCGCAGAAAAAAACGCCCCGGAGAGAGCGTTTTCAAAAAGGTGACCGCGAGGCTTTATTACAAGTTCATTCACCGCATAAGCAACCCGAAAGTGCCCGAAAACGTGGGAGATTTCAAACTTTACTCCCGCAGGGCGGTGGACGCGATACTCTCCCTGCCCGAAAGAAACAGGCTGATAAGGGCGCAGGCGGCGTGGGTAGGTTTCAGACAGACCTTTGTGGAATTCGATCGCCCGGCAAGGGCTGTGGGCGAAACAAAATACACCCTTAAAAAGATGGTGAAACTTGCGAGCGACGGGATAATTTCAAACAGTTATTACCCCCTCTACCTCGCCTTAAAAGCGGGAATACTGCTCGGCGTTTTATCCGCCGCGGCGTTCCTTACTTTCATAATTCTCGCGATATGCGGGGTTTATCTGCCGCTCGCGGCGTGGTTGTTCCCCACGGTAACGCTGCTGTTTGCCATTCACCTTACAATAAAGGGACTTACGGATATTTACACCGCGAGAATTTACGACGAGGTGAAAAACCGCCCCGTTTACGTTATAAAGGACAAGTTCAACTCAAACGAAGATGATTAAACGATTTATAGAAAAGCACCCTACGCTTTGGGAAATATTCAAATTCCTCGTCGTGGGGGGCGGGGCGACGGTGGTCGATTTCGTAACGATGAGCGTAGTTATATACTTCTTCGCTCCGGAAAATTACCAAAACTTCTTTCAGGTGTTTTTCGGCGCGGAATACACGCCGACGACCATCGCCACCGTTACAGGCACAACGATAGGCTTCCTTGTAGGGCTGGTATTCAACTATATTTTCAGCCTTATATTCGTGTTTACCGCGTCGGATACTTCAAAGGCGAAAACGGGCGGCGGTTTTGTGGTTTTCGCCCTTCTCTCCTCGGTGGGGCTGCTTATCCATATTGTGGGAATGTACGTAGGGTACGACCTTCTCGGAATAAACGAATGGATAGTGAAAATAATTCTCACGCTCGTCGTTCTCGTATTCAATTACGTTTCGAGAAAGTATATTTTATTCAGAAACAAAAAACAGTAAATAATGCCGTTTTTGTGAGATATACGGGGTTTTTATCAAATTTTCAAGCCGCCTTGCACGGGCGGTTTTCTTTTTCGGGCAGGAGCGCGCGCCGACCGTGAAATAAAAAAATGCCGAAAACGTGATTTCAAACTTCCGCAATCGGCGCAAAACGGATTAAAAACGATTGATTTTGTTGCAAAAATATTATATACTATTATGGTACAAGGAGATTGAATATGTTAGACATCAGATCGATCGCGGAAGATCCGCAAAAAATTTCGGCGGCGCTTGCCAAAAAGGGCTGCGTAGTCGATTTTACCGAACTTCTCTCGTGGGACGCGGAGAGGAGAAAGACCATTCAGGAAGTAGAAACTTTCAAAGCGGAAAAGAACAAGGTTTCCGCCGAGATACCCAAACTGAAAAAGGAAGGCAAGCCCGTTGACGGGATATTCGCTGAGATGAAGGAACTCGGCAACAAAATAGCCGAAGGCGACGGAAAACAAGCGGAACTCGAAAAGAAAATATTCGATTTTCTCTGCCGCCTGCCGAACATCCCGGACGACGACCTTCTCCCCGGAGAGAAGGAAAACAATCAAGTAGTGAAGGTTTTCGGCGAAAAGCCCACGTTTGACTTCGAGGCGAAAAACCACGTGGATCTGTGTACGAGCCTCGGGCTTATAGATTACGAGCGCGGCGTGAAACTTTCCGGCAACGGATACTGGATATACCGAGGCAAGGGCGCGCAACTCGAATGGGCGCTGCTCAACTTCTTCGTTTCCGAACACCTTAAAGACGGTTACGAAATGATACTCCCCCCTCACCAACTCGGTTATAACTGCGGGTTCGGAGCGGGGCAGTTTCCGAAATTTGCCGACGAGGTTTACTGGCTTGACGCCAACGCCGACGACGAAAAGGACAAATGCCGCTTTATGTTGCCGACCGCGGAAACCGCCCTCGTCAATATGTACGCGGGCGAGATAATAGACGAGAGCAAACTGCCGATGAAGTTTTTCGCATACACGCCGTGTTACCGCAAAGAGGCGGGCAGCGCGCGCGCCGAGGAGCGCGGAATGATACGCGGGCATCAGTTCAACAAAGTTGAAATGGTGCAGTACGCGCATCCCGAAAAATCGAAAGAAGCGTTCGAAGAACTTGTGAGGAAGGCTTGTTCCCTGCTTGAAAAACTCGGGCTTCACTTCCGCCTTTCCAAACTTGCGGCGGGCGATTGCTCGGCGTCCATGGCGAGGACTTACGACATAGAAGTATGGATACCTTCCATGGGCATTTACAAAGAAGTGAGTTCCGTTTCCAACGCGAACGACTATCAGGCGAGGAGAAATAACACCCGTTACAGAGATTCCAAAACGGGCAGGCCGCAATTCCTGCACACGCTGAACGGCAGCGGGCTGGCGACGAGCAGAGTTCTCCCCGCGATCGTAGAACAGTATCAGAACGCCGACGGTTCGGTTACGGTACCGGAAGTATTAAGGCCCTTCCTCGGCGGGCTCGAAGTTATAAAATAAACGTTAAATACGGCCGATTTCTCACAAAATCGGCCTTTTGCGTATGTGAGAATTTTCGGAAAAAACGAAAGAGGTAATAAATGACAACGGCGCAATATTTAGAATCATTATTCCTGTTGCTCGGCGGGCTCGGCGCTTTTTTGTACGGCGTTAAGGAACTTTCCGACAATATGGAAAAACTGACGAACAGACGACTGAAAGCGCTTTTCCAGAAAACGTCCAAAAACCCGCTCGTCGGAATAGGTATAGGTACGGTGGCTACCGCCATCGTGCAGAGTTCCGGCCTTACCACCGTTATGGTCGTGGGTTTCGTGAACGCCGGAATGATGAGCCTTTATCAGGCTACGGCGTTCATAATGGGTTCCAAAATAGGCACTACCATCACCGCGCAGATAGCGGCGTTGCAATCTTTCGACGTGGCGTTCTACGCGATAGGTTTCGCCTTTATCGGCATGGCTATCAATATGATAGCGAAAAGGCAAAAGGTAAAATCCGCGGGACTTGCGATAGCCGGCCTCGGCCTGATATTCGTGGGGCTTAACCTTATGTCCGCCTCTATGGACGAGGTAAAGCACAGCGATGAAGTTATGTACCTGCTGTCCAAAGTCAGCAACCCGCTTCTACTTATCATTATAGGAATAGTTGTAACGGCTCTCGTGCAGAGCAGTTCGGTAGTTACCACGGTGATCATATCCATGGCGGCAGCGGGGCTTACGATAGGCGATGGCGGCAACGCCCCGCTGTATATAGTGCTCGGCTCCAACATAGGCTCCTGCGTGACGGCGTTCATCTCTTCAATAGACGCGAGTACGGACGCGAAACGCGCGAGTTTCATCAATATTTTATTCAACGTTTTCGGCGCGATAATATTCACGGTCATGCTCCTTCTCTGGCCGAGTTTTATGGACGTGACCTTCGGCAGGTGGTTTATAAAACCGGCTACGCAGATAGCGATGTTCCATACGGCGGTAAATCTTGCCAACACGCTTATCTTCCTGCCGTTCATCAACGGACTGGTTTGGCTTTCAAAGGTTATAATAAAGGAAAGAAAGAAAAAGAACGACGAGTTGAGTTTTATAGACGTCCGCTTCCTCTCCGCCCCTACCGTCGCGATAGAGCAGAGCAACAAAGAGGCGATGCGCATAGCCGATATAGCGATGAACTCTCTGCGGGAAAGTTTTACCGCGTTTATCGAGAGGAATACCGACGCGTTTGAAAATATTGCCGAAAAGACGGGAGAAGTCAACGAACTTTCCAAAAAACTTACCGATTACCTCATCCGCATATCCTCTTACGACCTGACGATAAACGACGAGAAGCGTATTTCCATACTGCACAACAACAATTCGGACATAGTACGTCTTGCGGAAATAGCGGATAACTTCATTAAATACACGAGCCGCGCCGTGCGCGAGGACATAACTTTTTCCGAAGGCGTTTCGGAATCCCTACAGGAAATGTTCGCCACGCTCGACAAATTGTTTGAACTTTCAAAACAGGCGAGGCTCACCAAGGACAGAAAACTTCTCAAAGCGGTTGACGAGGAAGAGGACAGGCTTGACAACTTCCGCCGCCAACTTATTGCCGACCATATAGACAGGCTTAACCGCGGCGAATGCAAAGCCGCTTCGAGCAGCGTTTACATAAACCTCGTATCCAACCTCGAACGTGCGGGCGACCACTTGTGTTTCATCGCGCATACTATAGAAGAAGTAGCCTGAATCTCACGTAAAACCGCAAAAACGGCAAACGCTTTCGATAAACGAACGAATGAAAGGAATATATATATGGGCAAAAAATATACCGTAAAGGAACCGTTCGATTTTTCCGTTCCGCCTAAAAAACCCAACCATTTCTGGAACTGCCTCGTGAGAGCGGCGGCAAGTTTTCAAAGGATCTCCGCGGGCGGTAAGATAACAAAGGTGAATTGCAAAGGGCTTA
>JAFTDZ010000174.1 GCA_017453885.1 Clostridia bacterium | reverse complement strand
TATGGCGGCGTGATATCCGGCTGGCCCGCCACCTATCACCGCAATTTTATAATCGTACATTATATACCTCAAATCAACAATTTACAAGGATTTTCAAGATAGAATTTTACCTCGTTTGCAAATTCGCAGACTTCCGATCCGTTAAGAATTCTGTGGTCGAACGTGATGCAAAGCATTATCTTTTTCCTGTTTACCAAAACGCCGTTTTCAACGGCGGGAACGTCCTCCACGGCGCAAACGCCAACGATAGCGGCTTCAGGTTCGTTTATTATCGGGGTAAAAGAGTAAACTCCATACATACCGAGATTTGTAACGGATATCCTCGCGTTTCCGCATTCGTCAGCCGATAACATGTTATTTCTGGCTCGTTTTGCAAGGTCCTTTATTTCTCGCGATATCAAACTTATATTTTTTTTATTGACATCTCTCACAACGGGTACAATCAGCCCTCCGTCTATACTGACAGCCACGCCTATGTCGATAGCGGAATGAAGTTCGAAGTGATCTTCATTGAACGTCATCCTGAATCTTTCGTTATTTGCAAGCGCCTTTCCGACTGCCGCAACTATAAGATCGTTTACAGAAATCTTATCTTGTTTTTCAACGCCATCGTTGATTTTTTCGCGCAGGGCAAGCATTTCCGTAACGTCCGCACGCACGCATTGAGTTACGGCCGGTACATTATTACTGCTCGAAATCATGCGTTTCGCTATTACTTTTCGCATTCCGCTCAAGGGTATATTTACTACCTCGTCGTGCGAATCATGTGTGATTTCGGGCACTTTTTTCGTTTTTTCGGGTTGTTGTAAGACGTCGTTTTTTAATATTTTACCACCCGTACCGCTACCCGTAAATTCTAAAACGGCTTTGCCTTCGGCACTAATGACAGCGCGAGCCAAAGGCGTAGAAGAAGATACTGCCTTTTTGACGTCATCTCCCCTTACCTCACCGTGTTTGCCGCTCGGCGTAACTATTCCGAGATCGATATTGTATTCTTTCGCCAACTCTCTGGCATAAGGCGTGGCGGGGATCTTACCGCCTTGAGACGAAACGGCGGCATCATTTTTTATTATATCCGATTTATTGATTTCTTGTTTTTCGTTTTTCTCGTCTTTTTCAATCGCTGTTTCCGTATTATCCGGAATTTTATCACCCGGATCGCCTATATATCCGATAACCGTAAAAACGGGCAAAGTGGTACCGTCTTCATACAGTTTTTTTAACAAAACGCCCTTTGCCGGAGATTCGCTCTCCATGGTTATCTTATCCGTTTCGACCATAAAGATCGGCTCTTCGTATTCTACGGGATCACCTTCGTTTTTAAGCCATTTGACGAGAACGCCTTCGAACATATCCATACCGTTTTTGGGCATTATGATCTCTTTTATCATTACAACACCTCTCTGATCGCAGTCTCTATTCTGTCTGCGCTCGGGAAAACCGCCGCTTCGAGCGTGGGGTTGAACGGAACGGGACAATACAGCGCACCAACGCGTTTAACGGGTGCGTCGAGAGTGAAGAATGCGTCGCTTTCCATAATGGTTGAAACGACCTCTCCGCCAAATCCCGCAAATTTCACCGATTCGTGTACGACCACTACTTTGCCCGTTTTCTTCGCCGTTTTGATTATCGCGTCGGTATCGAGCGGGCTCAAAGTGCGTAGGTCGAGAACTTCTACGGAAACTCCTTCTTTTTCGAGTTTTTCGGCAACATCAAGGCTCATTTGCACCATTCTGCCGTAAGTTATAACGGAAACGTCCTTCCCTTCTCTCTTTATATCGGCTTTTCCGAGAGGAATCACATAATCCTCTTCGGGAACTTCTCCTTTCGTTCTGTAAAGTTTTTTCTGCTCCAAAAACATTACACAGTTATCGTCTCTTATAGCCGATTTCAAAAGCCCTTTCGCATCGTAAGGCGTGGAAGGAACAACTACTTTGAGCCCGGGAACATGCGTGTACATCTGTTCGAGCGATTGCGAGTGTTGAGCAGCCGCACCTGTACCGCCGCCAGCGGCAGTACGTATTACCATGGGAACTTTTACCTTTCCCGCAAACATAAAATGCATTTTAGCCGCCTGATTTATTATCTGGTCGTAACAGACCGCCATAAAATCGGAAAACATCAATTCGACTATCGGTCTCATCCCGGTGACAGCCGCGCCGATACCCGCGCCTACGAAAGCCGTTTCGGATATAGGAGTATCTATAACTCTCTTTTCTCCGAATTCCTGTACCATGCCCTTGGATACGCCGAAGGCCCCGCAATAAACGCCGATATCTTCACCCATGAAAAACACGTTTTCATCGCGGCGCATCTCTTCGCTCATCGCTTCTCTTACTGCTTCTGCATACGTTATTTCTCTCATATCACACCTCACTCCGCATAAACCGATTTTTCAAGATCGTCCACGGACGGTTGCGGACAGGATTTAGCGTATTCGACCGCATCGTCTATCTTCTTCTGAACTCTCTCGTCAATTTCTTTCAATTCAGCCTCGGTAATAATACCGTTACTCAAAAGATAATCTCCGAAACGCTTGGTTGGATTTTTCTCTTTCCATTCGGCGATTTCTTCCTTGGTACGATAGAGGTTGCCGTCGCTTTTACTGTGACCGGAAGTACGGTAAGTATGCTCGATGATAAGAACCGGACCGTTCCCTTCCACCGCGTATTTACGCGCTTTGCTTACGGCTTCGTAAACGGCTAAAACGTCGTTGCCGTCAACTTCAAGGCTCTTCATTCCATATGCCGCAGCGCGCTTGTTGAAGTCTTTTTCCTTAACCACTTTGTCAAGAGGCGTGGACATACCGTACTTATTTTCCGTAAGTACGAAAAGGACGGGTAAATTCCAGACCGATGCGAGATTCATTGCCTCATGAACGGCTCCTTCATTCGATGCGCCGTCTCCGAAAAACGCCACGGAAACTCTGTCCGGTATGTTCTTCATTTTTATGGTAAGCGCCGCGCCGCAGGCGAGCGGAGCGTTTGCACCAAGTATGCCGTTAGCGCCGAGTATACCGTTTTGTATATCGGCAATATGCATGGAACCGCCTTTACCCCTGTTTACGCCGGGCTCTCTCGCGAGCATTTCCGCCATCATATCGTTGATATTGACGCCTTTGCCTATCGCTTGTCCGTGTCCGCGGTGAGTTGCAAGCATATAATCGTCTTTTTTCAAAGCGGCGGTCGTTCCGACGCCCGTCGCTTCTTCGCCTATACCCAAATGCGTGGTCCCGTAAACGAAACCCTGCGCGAACAACCATTGTATCTTCTCCTCGAATTTACGGACGAGCATAAGTTTTTCCATAAGTCCGAGCAAAAAATCACGGTCGTATTTTTTGTTTTTAGTTGCCATTTAAGAATATCTCCTGATTATTTTTTTCTCGCAATAATACCTGATTGTCTTGCAAAAAAGTCTTTTAATGCGGGATATAACATACGATAACTTTCGTAATATTCGTTATATAATTTAACCCTTTCCGGATTTGGTTGAATCACTTCTTTTATCTTGAGAATACTGTCGCACCCCTCTTTGACGGAACCGAAAACTCCCGCGCCTACTCCGGCGAGAATACAGGCACCCGCGGCGGGACCTTCTTCGATATTCATAATTTCTATATCGCAACCGAAAATATCGGCTTGTATTTGCCGCCACAACTCACTTTTGGAGCCGCCGCCGGAAGTTACCACTCGTTTTATCTTAAGACCTTCGTTGCGCATAAGTTCTATTGAATCCCTCAAAGAATAAGTTACGCCCTCCATCACGCTGCGCGTCATTTCGGCAAGACCGTGACGGTGCGAAAGACCTATCCATCCGCCTCGGGCTTTTTCGTCGTTTATAGGCGTTTTATCTCCGTTGAGATACGGAATGAACATCAATCCCTCACAGCCTACTTCGGCGGACGAGGCGAGTTTGGTCATTTCGTCGTACGGACTTGTATATTTGTCCTTGTATTCCTCGAAAACGGTGTTCCGCAACCATTTGAAGGATCCACCCGAACTTAACGCAAGACCGAGAAAACACCATTTATCGGGAATCGCGTGGCACATACTGTAAGTAGCGGCGCGTTCCTTTATTATAAGCGGTTTATCCGAACATCCGAAAACTACGCCCGAAGTACCTATCGATACCCCGATGGAGCCTTCTTCTATTATACCCGTTCCCACGCCGTTAGCCGGTTGATCGCCGGCGCCCGCAATAACGGGGATCCCCGCCTTAAGCCCCCATTCGGCCGCTATATCTCGGCGTAAATATCCTGCAATCGATTGAGATTCCAAAAGAGTTTTCGGCACTATGTTCTTGGGAATATCGAGTTCGCGGAACATTCTGTCAGCCCATTTCCTTCCGGGTACATCGAGCAGGTAAGACATAGAGCAATCAGAAACTTCCGCGGCGATTTCTCCGGTCATTCTGAACCTTAAATAATCTTTCGGGAAAACCACCTTGTAAATTTTATCGTAGTCTTTCGGCGCGTTCTTTTTGAGCCATAATAACTTCGGGGCCCAGTAACTGTTAAGGCAGTAAGACGCGTTCAACCGCAACATTTCGTCGATATCGAAAGCGGAATCTATCTCCTGCGTTTCGGCAGTCGCCCTTTGGTCGAGCCAAATTATACAGTTACCTATCGGTTCGTCGTTTTTATCAAGGCAAACGACACCTTGCATTTGTCCGGAAAAGCCTATGCCGACTATTTCTTCCGGACACTGGCAGGACGCAACGGCTTGACGGACGGCTTTATCGCAAGCCGCCCACCAGTCTAATGGATTCTGTTCCGCCCATCCCGGGTGAGGAGTAATAACATCGCATTCGGAATAACCGTTGCCTCGAATGTTACCGACCTCGTCCAGAATAAGCACTTTGATGCCGCTCGTGCCGGCGTCAATACCTAAAAAACACTTCATAATATTACAAACAGAGTTCAAACATATGCGTGAGAAGTTCTACGGAATAACCGTAAACCTCGTCTTCTCCCCAAGACCTTGCGGTTTCCAAAGCGTCGGGAGCCATCTTCTTTATCGCGTCGGGATCGGTTATGCCCGCTTCGGAAAGCGTAGTGGGCGTACCTATCTTCTTGAACCACGCCTCGAGAGCGGCTATACCTGCCGCCGCGGCAACTTTATCGTCGTCATCCTTTACGTCGAATACGCCGCGCGCGAATTTGGCTACTCTGAAAGGCTCGGTTTCGAGATAGTATCTCATAGTCGCAAGAATCGTTACCGACATAGCCGCCCCATGCGGAGTATCGTAGAAATTAGAGAGAGAATGCCCGAGAATGTGAATATTTGAATTTGGCAAACCCATACCGCAATCGTAAAAACCGTTCCAGGCGTAAGCCGCTTGCCACATCATTACGGCGCGGGCGTCTTTATTCTGCGGATCTTCAAGGATCCTGTTCATACATTCCATCATAGAGCGTATGCCGCCCTCGCAGAAATGATCCTGATAAGGTGAGAATTCGAGCCTGTTGCCGAGATAATGTTCGAGTAGGTGAGAAATTATATCCGCCGCGGAATAAGCAGTCTGACGGAGAGGAATGGTATAGGTAAGTTCCGGATCGAGTACAGCTACTACGGGGCGCATTATCGGATTTGCAAATCCGTCCTTCCGGCCGAGCGTTTCGTTGGTTATTACCGCCGTTCCGTTAAGTTCCGAAGAAGTCGCGGGAATCGTGACTACCGTTATTACGGGCAAAGTCTTTTCTATCTTCGCCTTTCCGAGCGGGAAATCCCAAGGATCCCCGTTGTAAGGAACGGCAATACCGATATACTTCGCGGTATCCATTGCGGAACCGCCGCCTAACGCTATAAGCACGTCGGGCTTTTCTTTACGGGCAAGTTCGATTCCTATCGCGGCGTGTTCGGCCGTGGGGTTACTCTTTACGCCGAAGAAATCGATAAGTTCTACTCCTGCTTCGTCGCAACTCTTTTTTACTTTTTCGTAAAAACCGACGGATTTTACGAATTTTTCGTCGTAAGTTACGAGCATTGCTTTTTTGCCGTAACGAGCGGCTTCTGCGCCTACTTTTTTAACTTCTCCTTCACCGAAAATGATTTTGGTCGGGATCTGAAACTCAAATGAATACATAGTTTTACACTCCTTTTATATTTTTATTTTTATTTTTTGTTTAACAGAAAGTTACTTCCATCATACACACGTTATAAGGAACCCAAGTGGAAACGAGGATATACATTTTGCGGCCGTCCTCTTTCATAAGCATCTCGTGAGAAAAACCGCCGTAAGTGCGTTCCGCGCCGTTCGGGAAGGGATAATCTTCCAGATCGAGAATGGTATACGCCCTCGACCATTTTCCCCAAACGTTGTCGCTCATACGGAAAACGATATGCGCGTTGCCGAGATGGTAGAGCATTATCCATTTACCGAGATATTTGTTGTACGTTATACAGGATTCACCCATTGCGGAATACATATCCCCATCGAAATCTATAACCTTGCCTACGTCGGGATCCTTAACGGCAGCAAGTCCTTCCTTGCCCTTTTCCCATTGAGGAGTACCGTCGGATAAATATCCCGTAAGGTATTCGTACTTATCGAAAATTTCTATATCTTCATAGGTTACTCTGCATAATTTACCCGTACAATGTATGCCTTCCGCTATACCGTAACAGTAAATATAACCGTCCTTACCGTCAACGGGAAACATCTGCATAAAATTAGGCGCGGCGCGTTCCGCAAGATTAAACGCGTAACCCATATTCGTACCGTTCACGTTTTCCTGTGCGAGCGCTTTTGCCGTCGCCGCGCGTTCGGAATTCGTACCGAACCAAGTCAAGTCGAAAACTCTTTCCCACGTTCTGCCCCTGTCGGTAGATTTTACAACGCCCGAATAATTGTTTATCCATCTCGGCTCCCATACCCCTACGGACATATACCACAAATAGTAAACGCCGTTTATCACCACGCCGCCGCGGGGTATCTTCGTAACTTCCTTACCGGCGCCCTCGTGCTTTCCCTCTATCACCGATTTTGCGAAACCGCTTTCGTAACACGGAATATAACCGTCCACGGTAAATCCTTCGGCAGGATCCCAGTCGGATATATTCTTTTTGTAGGAAATAACGTTGGAGCGCCAAAGGATAGGCGTACCGGGATCTTCGTTGTTAAAGGTATCGCCGTGAGCGAGCAACAATCTGTCTATTTCGGGATCGTAAAACGGATGCCCGAGATCGGTTCCCCTCACGCCCCAATCCTCGTCATAACCGGGCATAAGCCTGCCCGATATATATCCGACGTTAGTGACTTTTTCGATAAAATCGCTTTTCGTGTACATATTTTCCGTTACCTCCGAAGAAAAAATACTCGTCGTTTCTTTTACGCTATCATTCTCGACGGGAGAGTCTTCTCCCTCAAAAGTACAAGCGCACGTGAGCGATAACAAAAAACTCGTTATTAAACATAAAATCTTTTTTTTCATACAAATCTCCTTTAATTGAATTCGACTTCCACTATGCAAACGTTATACGGAACACAGGTGGATATTACGAGATATATCTTTTTCCCTCCGTCTTTTGACATAACTTCGTGCGAATATCCGCTATATACCTGTTTCGCTCCATAAGGAAAACCGAAATCTTCGCGATATAATATGATTTTCGCGTCGGACCAACCACACCGGAGCATATCCGACGTTCTACATATTATATAGTTACAACTTACATGGTGCGTCATCACCCATTTGCCGAGATATTCGTATTCGGAAAATTTTTCCACTTTTCCGTAACCGACGCGGCTGAATTTTTTCGCTCGCTGTCTTTTTTTACGTAGAAACAGAAAACAAAACGAAAACAAGCAATATACACAATAACTTCGCTTTACCTGTCAATTAAATTCCACCCCCACCATAAGGCAATTATAAGGATTCCAAGTTGAAACTACGATATATATCGTTTTTCCTCTGTCTTTTGACATTATCTCGTGCGAATATCCACCGTAAGTCCTCTCCGCTCCGTAAGGGAAGGGAAAGTCCGATTTGTCGAGAATAGTTTTCGCCGTAGTCCATTCACCCCATAAAACGTCCGCAGTCCTGTAAACTATAGACGAGTTCCTCGAGTGAAATACCATAACCCATTTACCGAGGTATTCGTTATAAAAAATACTTGCTTCACCTATCGAATTATTCGGATCAACGGGAGCGGATTTTTTTATGATAAACGACTCGTCAGTAGAATGCGCTGCTTGCAGACCGGCCGCCCCCTTTATCCATATCGGATCACCGTTATCATCTTTACCCGTATAGTATTCACACTCCTGAAATTTTTCTATATTGTCGTAGGCAACTCTTCCGAGCCTTCCGTTGGCCTGAGTACCTTCGGTTGCCCCGAATATATAAATATATCCGTCTTTACCGTCAACGGGATATATCTGTAAGAAATTCGGCGCGACGCGATTTTCATAATCGAGTTCTACGGCGGAAGCGTATCCGTCCACGGTTTCGACAGATAAGGTTTTGATAACGTCTTGCCTGTCCGTAAGCGTATTTATCCAGGTCAGATCGTAAACTCTTTCCCATGTTTTTCCGCCATCGGCAGACTTTATCACTCCGCAATAATTATTGATCCACGGTATCCAAGAAGCTACGGACATATACCATAAGTATATATTCCCGTTTATTACCACGCCCCCGCGCGGAATCTTGGTGACCTCGAACTTCACATCGTCTGAAGCGTGTTTCCCCTCTATCATAGCCTTCGCTATACCGAGAGAATTAGTTATATATCCGTCTATATTCGGATCTTTTTCCAAATCCCACGTCGACGCGTTTTCCTTATATGCGAGAACGTTTGACCGCCAAAGAATAGCCGGGGCGATCTTTCCGTCGTTATTGAACGTGTCGCCGTGCGCAAAGTAAAGGATATCGTTATCTTCGTCATAGATCGTACAACCGAGATCGGTAGCGCCTACGCAATAACTTTCATCGTAACCCGGCATAAGCCTGCCGGATATATATCCAACGCCCCATACATTTTTTATCTCTTCGCTTTTACTGTACGTTACGGGCGAAAAAATCTCGTTCCCGCCAACGGAATCGTCGCTTCTTTTCCCGCACGCAAACGTCGCGCAGAAACATATTATACAAATTGTTAAAAAGAAAAATCTTTTCATATTCCGTAAGCCTCTCGTATTCCGTTAAATAAAAAACATTTACTCTGCGTTTTCAATAAATTCCGGATCGACCGATCTTTCAGAAATGGTCGATCGGAAATAACGTTACGCAAATTCCACTTCGAGAAGTTGCGAATTATATATCCTGTCCATATAGGATATTACCATATACATGGTTTTTCCATCGTTTTTAAGCAGTTTTTCATGTGAAAATCCCGCGTAAAGTTCATAAAAAGATTTACCGTCCGTTCCGTAGTCGTAAGTGGTATCGAGAAGCGCGAATTTGCGGGAATAAGGCCCGTAGATGTTCTTGCTCATTGCGATATAGACTTCGTTCATATAATTGTCGGATAATATCCATTTTTCCAGATACGGATTGAAGAAAACGGTGGTTTCGCCAACCTGCGTCTGTATAACGAGAGTTTTGCTCGTAGCGAGATCGTAATTGAGTTGTTTCATCCCGGCGGAACCCGCCGCCCATTTGGGATTAGAAGTCGAATCGTATCCTATAAAATACTCGTAACTTTCAAAATCTTCAAAATTCTCTTTGCGCACTCTCGCCATTTCCATACCGCCGTTTCTCCCGCCTTGACTGCCGAAGAGATAAATATATCCGTCTTTACCGTCGGAAGGCGATATTTGCATAAAGTTAGGATTCACGCGTTTTGACATATCGAGATCCACTCCGCTCGCAGCGAACTCCAAAGTCTGTTGCGATAACGTCTTTATCTGATCCGCATATACGCCCTTGTCGGTTTCCACCCAAGTGAGGTCGAAAACTCTCTCCCACGTCTTTCCGCCGTCGGCGGATTTTACGGCACCGTTATAATTGACGTCCCAGGAACCTCCCGCTCCCCAATATCTGACCGACATATAGAACAGATAGAGCGTGCCGTCTATACATATGCCGCCCGTGGGTATCTTCGTAACTTCCGTGCGGGAATCGTTACTGCGGTAAAGCCCCGGTATAACGGATACGGCATAACCGTTATTATCGGTTATCCACCCTGTAAATTTACGGTCGGTCGTAAAAGTTTCGTGTTCCCAATCGTCAACATAGGCAACGACATTACTTCTCCAACTGCCGGACATAAAATGATTATCTGGATAACCGCTGAAAGTATCTCCGAAAACGAAATACATTCTGTCACGCGTGTCGTCGTATACGGGGAAACCGAGGTCGGTACCGCCTACGAGATTGTTTTTATCGTAATTAGGCGAATCCGGACCGGTTATAGCGCCGGCGGAAAATACGTATTCCGTATAATCGTTGATATTGTAATCGTAATTTTTTTCTCTTTCCTTTACGGACGTTGTTCCCGAACCTGTCGACTCCTTACCGGAAGATTCTCCTCCGGAATCGGAACATGCGACGGTTCCGAACAAAAACAGACCGCATAATATCAAAACTAATATCTTTTTTATCATCTTCACCAAAACCTCATTTCCATAAGATAGGAATTATAAATTTTATCCATATAGGATACTACCATATACATAGTCTGCCCGTCGTCGGCAAGAAGTTTTTCGTGCGAGAATCCCGCATAGAGTTCGTAGTAGGCGTTTTCCCTGCCATGATCGTAACTCGTGTTCAGTAACGCTTTTTTAGTTGAATAAGGCCCGTAGATATTTTTGCTCATAGACATATAGATAACGTTATCTATATTGTCGGTCATTATCCACTTGTCAAAATAAGGATTATAAAAAACCGTGGTCTCACCCATACGGTTTTTTATAAGCAAATTGTCGTTTGAGTTGAGCAATTCGTTGTTACGTACTACCGCAAGTCCCTCGGTACCTTTCTTCCACACGGGGGCCTGCGAGGCGTCGTATCCGGTAAAATATTCGTAACTATCAAAATCCTCGAAGTTTTCTTTTTGCACCCTTGCCATTTCCATTCCGCAAGTTCTTCCTCTGCCGCCGCCGAATATATAAATATACCCGTCTTTACCGTCCGCAGCGGTTATCTGCAGAAAGTTGGGCGCAGCGCGTTCCGTTAAGTTGAGATCCACTCCGCTCTTCGTTAGATCGCAGTTTTGTTCGGCAATTTCTTTTATCGTTTCCGCATAAACGCCGCTGTCGTTTTCCACCCAGGTCAGGTCGAAAACCCTTTCCCACGTCTTTCCCCCGTCCGCGCTCTTTACAACGCCGTTGAAATTTATATCCCAAACTCCTCCGACACTCCAACTGCGCACGGACATAAGAAATACATATAACGTTCCGTTTACGCAAATTCCGCCCGTAGGAATTTTAGAACATTCGTATCTGGCGGAACTACCCCTTAAATGGCTACCCGCTACTGCGCAAGCCATACCGTTTTCATCAGTTAACCAAGACGTGAACTTAATATTATCGGGGAAATTCGCATTCGTCCAGTCGTCAACATAACCGATCGTACTTCCCCTTTGTTGACCGGACATAAAATGATTGTTTTCATATCCGGTAAAAGTGTCGCCGAAACAGAAATACATCCTGTCACGGGTTTCGTCGTAAACGGGAAACCCGAGATCCGTCCCGCCGACGCCTAATTCGTCCGTATAGTTATTTGAAGTAATACCCGTGATAGCGCCGAGGGAATATACGTATTCCGTGTAATCGGATAAGTTATAACCCGTTTTATCCACCGTCGTATCGCTGCCGGTACTGTCCGCAGACGTATAGGCGGAATTCGCGGGACCGGAAGAATCTTTTCCCGGATCAGAACAAGCGTAAGTTCCGAACAGGAATAATACGCATAAAATCAAAACTAATATCTTTTTCATCATTTTCACCAAAACCTCATTTCCATAAGATGGGGATTATATATTTTATCCATATAAGAAACTACAAGATACATAGTCTGCCCGTCGTCGGCAAGTAGTTTTTCGTGCGAAAATCCGCCGTATAATTCATAATAGGCGTCCTTCCTTCCGTGATCGTAACTCGTGTCGAGTATCGCTTTTTTGGTCGAATAAGGCCCGTAAATATTTTTGCTCATAGACATATAGATTACGTTATCTATATTGTCGGTCATTATCCACTTATCAAAATAGGGATTATAGAAAACCGTAGCCTCGCCAACGCGGTTTTTTATAAGCAAATTGTTGTTTGAGTTGAGCAATTCGTTGTTACGTACTACCGCAAGTCCCTCGGTACCTTTCTTCCACACGGGGTTTTGCGAGGCGTCGTATCCGGTAAAATATTCGTAACTATCAAAATCCTCGAAGTTTTCTTTTCGTACCCTTGCCATTTCCATTCCGCAAGTTCTTCCTCTGCCGCCGCCGAATATATAAATATACCCGTCTTTACCGTCCGCAGCGGTTATTTGCAGAAAGTTTGGCGCAACTCTTTCCGATAAATCTAGATCTACTCCGCCGTAAATCAAGTCACATCTCTGTTCCGCAAGTTCTTTGATATTTTCCGCATACATTCCTTCGTCGTTTTCCACCCAAGTCAGATCAAAAACCCTTTCCCATGTATTGCCGCCATCCGCGCTCTTTACAACGCCGTTGAAGTTTATATCCCAAACGCCTCCGACGCTCCAACTGCGCACAGACATTATAAATACATATAACGTTCCGTTTATACAAATGCCGCCGGTCGGGATTTTGGAATTTTCATATCTTTCGGAACTCGGCGTATATTTACTGTCCGCTATTGCAAAAGCAAAACCGCTTTCGTCTTTTACCCAAGAAGTGAATTTTAACGTTTTTGTAAAATCGCCGGTACTTATATTGTCGACATAAGCGACCGAACTTCCCCTCCTAGTGCCGTAATAATATTCTCCCGTTTCATTAAACAGCGGCATCGTATCCCCGAAAAGGAAATACATCCTGTCGCGGGTTTCGTCATAAACGGGGAAACCGAGATCGGTTCCGGCTACTTCGCATTCTTTCGGAAAGTTTTGCGAATTTTTTCCCGTAATGGCTCCAAGGGAATACACGTATTCCGTGTAATCAGATAAGTTATAACCCGTTTTATCCACCGTCGCATCGCTGCCGGTACTGTCCGCAGACGTATAGGCGGAGTTTGCGGAGCCGGAAGAATCTTTTTCTGAATTAGAACAAGCGTAAGTTCCGAACAGAAATAATGCGCATAAAATCAAAACTAATATCTTTTTCATCATTTTTAACAAAACCTCACTTTCATGATATGCGGATTGTAGATTTTATCCGATCGGATTCATCCGTTTTCTTCCGACGTTTGCCGCAATCGGTATTCGCTACGTCGGAGTACACAGCGCCGGGCGGGTTGCCTGAACAACCCGCCGTCGCTGCGGAAATATTACCGATCAAAATCAAACATATAAAACATTTGATTTTTACCGTAATTTTTTCATTTGATTATCTTCTTTTTTTGCCGAGACCGAACGCGCAGGCAACGAGGCCGATAAGTCCGAATAACGAACCTTCGATCACGCCGCCGCAAGACTTCTTCGAAGAAGAATTCGCATCTTCTTTACCGGAAACCGCGTCGGACGTTTCTGGCTGATCGGCGCCCTTATTCGTAACCGTTACGGTAAAGTCGATATTACCGCCGAGCGTCTTCATACTCAAAACGTACTCGCCGTTATCCAACGTTGCGAGATAATCTTTGCTTATGGTAAGAGTTTTCGTTTCGCCGTCGTAATTGTAGTTAGTACCCGCTTTACCGAGAGATTTTTGAGTTGTTTCGTTCTTGACGAGTTCTATATCGTTTCCGTTAAGATCTACGGTAAATGTTACGTCTGCCTTATTTGTATAGTCGAATGTAGCGGTCGTGGCGCCGGTAACTTTCGGACGGGATTCGGTAATTTCACGCGTCTTTTTGAACGATATATTCTTCAGAAGGTAATAGTCGTTTTCCCAATCACCGGCGCTAACAGCGTTTTCAGCGTAACCTAACTGGAAAACCACTCTGTCGCTACCGATATTGTTCTTTTCGGTAGATACGATGATTGTACGGGTATAACGGTACCAGCCGTCACCGAGATCTTCCATCGCTTCAACGGATTTATTCCAAT
>JAFTDZ010000173.1 GCA_017453885.1 Clostridia bacterium | reverse complement strand
ATGTCCTTCTTTATTTGTCCGTATATTACCTGCCTGCGGTATTTCGGTGCAAATACTATGTGATATTCACATCTGTATGTTGAGTGAGCTGTGTGCTTTATTTCATTCTTCACTTCGTTAAAAACCTCCTGGTATCTTTTCTATAGTGATGCGGTTGCCAAACCTTCACTATTATACCACGAGGTTTTTATTTGCTGAAGCCTTTTCTTCTCTCCCCCGGTAAAACCGAGAGGTATACATGCTAAAGCGCCAAACAAAACGCCGCGAGAGATAACTCACGCGGACGTTTTGAAAGGAATATATAAAGAAGTAGGGGGCTGTGTTTTTGCGAAAGCGTCGGTCGGAAATCAAACACAAAAGGGAAATTTTATAAATATCCGACCGAACGCCCCTGCATCAATATAAAAAGTTTTTTCCTTTTTACATATGAATTATACCACTTGAAAATTAAATTTTTAATAACTGAATATTAAATTATTGTTAACTTTTTCGCTCGGAAAAGCCGCCGCGGAAACAATTTCCGCGGCGCGCCCGAACCCCTGAAATACGGATAGAGGCATCGATACGGTCAACGCCAAAAGCCCCGCAAATCGCTGATTTACGGGGCTTTTTATAGTTTTCGCTTGTTTGAAAAACCTGCCGCTTAAGCCGCTTGCATGGGGTAATATTCGAACGCTACTCCGAGGAAACCGTAAGCCTCTGCGCCCGTGTTGTAATACAGGTTGAGCATATCGCCGAGCGCCAGATAAGGAGCCCATTCGGCATTCGGATAACCGGGCGTATAATTTTCGCCTATATACATTAAGCCGCCGCCGGAAGTTTCAAGAACAGGCGCACCCTGTCCGCCGGCATTTACGAGCGTGCCGTTGAGCGTTGCGGAATACATCGCGGGGTTCACGCCTTCCGCCGCGTTGCATTTATCGCCTTCCTTCGCGCCCTTGCCGTAATCTATAACGTTACCGTTTATTTCAACGTAAACGCTTATATCGTTCGTGGGGAATTTATAACCGCTGTCGTTAAGCACTATCGCGTAAATGTTCATCTTGTTGTCTTTAAGGAAACCTCTGTGAAGGCTTGCTTTGAGAGGTTCGTCAATAGCCTTAATCTGCGGAACGAGCGCGGAAGCGCCAACGAGAGCGAACCAGGCTTCGTCACCGGATACGGGGTTATCGAACACGCAATCGGTAGCCACTATATGCGGGAAAAGCGAGCGGTTAACTGTGCTTTCGGAGTATTTATACATTGTGCATATTATGCCCGGGCCGCCGGAATTCGTGGAGAGAAGATTGTTTATGCGCACGTCTTCCTGCCCCCATACGAATACGGGAGAATTGTAAGAATCGAACACTTTAACGTTTCTGTAAACGCCGCTGCCCTCACCCTGACTGAACAGCGTGATGAAGAACTTTTTGGATATCATATTGTCAACTTCAAAGAAGATACCGTCGTTCTTCTCGAAGATAAGTCCGCCCTGCGCGGCTTTGTCTTCAGTTCTAGGCGAATTGCCTATTACGCTCAAATTCCTTATTGCCGCGTAAGTATCGGTGTCGTTGAGTTCGTTTTTCTCAAGCCCGATAGCGTGGAGTTTGTGAGAATATTCGAGAGTTTCGAAGAAGAACAACTGAATATGGCTTATTACGCCGCTTTCCTCAACTTCGCCGTCGGCATTGAACTTGATGTTCTTGCCGAGGTCGGTATGGTCGTAAGTTACGGGAATAGATTGCGCGTCGAGAGTGAAGTAGTTGCCCTCTATAACGAATTGATCGCCGGGGGCGATGATTCTGTGATACACTCCTACGTGCGAATAATCGTGCAGAGATCCGACGAGATATTCCTCGTATTGATGCCCTCTCACTTCTTCAGCGGAGATAAGCATGGATTGAGCGATGTCGTCCGAAGTAAGTGTAATGTTGTTGTGAAGGATAAGCGCCTTTACGTCGTTCGGGTTAAGGGTTAGCCCGTTGTCATCGCGAACAGTTTTCCACCCCGCCTGCGCTTCGTTATGTTCATCGTCTTTAGTGGCTTTGAGGGAGCCGTCGCCGGCGATAGCGGCGGGAGAATTGGACATATACGCCATTTCCTTGGAATTATAAACGTTGTAACCGTCAACCACGTTAAATTCAAAGGTAGCGGTATAAGCGGCTTTGTTCGCTTCCTGCGCCTCGGTCAACCCGTCGGGCGTTACCGAAAGGCGAACGGTTTTACCTACCGCTTTGGCGGAGAAATCGAATTCGCAGGCGACGTTATCCACGCTGTCGAAATACGTTTCGTCGGCGGAAACGAAGTCGTCGCCCTCTTTCACTTCGAGAGAGTAGTCGAAAGTCCAGTCCGCGGGAGCCGCCACGGGAAGATCGAGATCGTCAACGAAGTTTACCGCGGGTTTGAAGCGGAAAGCGTTATCGTCGCCGACTACGTATTCGCGGCCGGTAACGAAAAATTCCGTCTGGCGGTACTTGGGATCGGCAGCGGGATCGTTTTCCTTAACGGACGAGTTGCCCTGATAGGCGATAATGTTCGCCGGAAGTTGAACCGCTCCGCCGATATAAACCTTCGTTTCGGGCGTATCGGTACCGCTGCCTGTAGAGGACGTGGCCGTTTCGGAAGTTCCTTCGCTGTCCTTCGTCTTTTCGCACGCCGCCACGGTGAACACCGCGCCGACCGCGAGCGCAAGACAAAGCAAAAGTGAAACAAGTTTTTTCATTTTTTACCTCCTTGAAAAAAGAAAAAATATTTTTTTTATTCTTTATATCCTTATATACTATACCGTCGGCAATAGATCAAACCGTCGGTTTTCGCACGTTGATGCGGACGATAAGTTGAACGTTCGCCCCGTCGGAAGGGGTGACCTGAACGTCAAAGGTTTCCGCCTGCTTGTCCATCCCCGCAAAGGTTATCACGGCGTTACCGTCGCCGTTCACGGAAAACTTCACGTTGCCGCCGCCTATCTTCTCGCCCGTTTCGGGATCAATACTATAGGTCTTGTCTTTTTCGTAAGCGTAGTCGAAACCGTGTTTGGTTACGTTATCCGGTCGGACTTCGAACTTGAGTTCGAAGGTTATGCCTTCCTCGTAAATGGCGTCGATATACACGTCGAAGCCGTTTTCGTGCCTCTTTTTATAGCGCACTTCCCTTATCGCGTTTCCGGTTCGGGTGGCTTGGGTATAAACCTCACGCGCGTCGTCGGAGAGGGTTGCCTCCAACTTTCCCTCGGGGATATAAATTATTTCTTCGGTGTAAACGGTCTTGTTGTAAAGCCCCATTTTGATGCCGAGAAGGCCTACTATGAAAACCGAACCGAGATACACTATCGCGATTATAAGAATTACGGATTTCTTCATAAAAGCCCCCTATTTCTCATAATAATAAGCGCGCACGCACTTTATAAAGAGGGATAGCGCCGCCGCGAAGAACACCGCCGCTATGCCGAGAAGTTTCACCACGGCGAGCGTTACCGTACCCGTGGAGAGCGTTACTTCGCTGAAGAGTATATAACTGAACCCCGCGACTATCGCGCTTATCGCGAACGCCGCTATTGTGGAGACCGTTTCGTTGGGGTTCTGAACGTTGTCGCCAACGGTGGCGTACTGTTCGTTCTGCGGGCGCATTATATCCAGCAGGGCGCTGAGAATCGCGTGCCCGTACTGAAACAGGACGAGCATAAGCCCGAGAACGGCGAGGTCGTACCACTTGAACACCCCGTAAACGAAACTTCCGAAAACCGCTACCGTCACCCCTATGGAAATAAGCGAGAACACCATAAAGAAGAACAACTTCGCGAAGATCGGCATCATTATATTTATGGGCTTGGTTTTTTTGACGTAACCCGCGCGCCCCTCTTTGCTGAACAGCGTGGCGATAACCGCGTTGCTCGCGAGCATAGGCAAAAGCATTATAAGAAGGTTGAACGCGTAGGTCATCACTTGACCTTTAAGCCGCGTATCCATAGCGAAGTAAAGTTTGTTGAGCAAAAATATAAGCAGCGGCACCGCTATATATACCGCCAGAAACGGCAACGATACTTCCTCGTTTATTATGCACAATTTGAATTCTTTATATAAGAAGGCAAACCATCTGCCGTGTTTTCTGTTCAATTTCTCGCGGTCGATCGACTTCTTTTCAAACTCGAAGGATTTGCTCATCATTCCGAAGAACAACGGGCGTGAAACGAGGAACACAATACCCGTAAGCAATACTATAAGCAATAACAGCCCGCCGAGAATGATGAAAGTCCTCGCGGAGAACACGCTGTAGGTGAGATCGGCGCGCCTTCGCCCTATCAGCAGGTATATCAACCAGGAAACGGGCAATACCGTTTTCTCGAACTTCATAAGGAAGTTTTTTATGGTCCTCAAAACCGTTCCGCCCTGATTTATAAGGTCTATGTTCTCGGGCAGCATACCTATAACGACGGCAAGCCCCCAAATAAGCAGCCCCGCTACCACCGCGAAGAGCGCCACTTTGAAAACGGGGTAACGCCCGGCGAACCTCGCTATATACAGCGCCGGTATAGATAGCAACGCGCCCGTAAGCACGGGTACCATAGGCACTATCAGGAACATTAAAAGCGTCCACGGAATGAACCAGAAAGTAAGGATATTAAGGCTGTTCAGCCCTACGCCGATAAGCACGGGAACTATAAGAAGATATTCCTTGGATAGTTCGTAGAGATAATACACCGCCAACTTCGAGAGGAATATTATATTGTTTTCCACGGGAAGGGTTATAAGTACCTTGTTGTCGTCCGCAAAGTAGAGCGACTTCACCAGCCCCACCGTGCAGGTTATGAAGGAAACGCCTATAAGGAACGTGGCGAGCACTATCATTATCTGCGGGGTATCCGAATTGTAGAACATGAACAGCCCCAGAAGATACCGCGCCACGAAAGCCACCGCCGCCACGATTATGAATTTGAGCAGGGTGAAAACTATCTTTCTTATAAGCGTTTTTTTTGTTTTGACGAAGCCGAGATCCAACTTGTCTTTAAGTTGCATCAGGACGAGCGCCTTCAACTCTTTCATCTTTCAGCGCTCTCCCCGTTGATCATTTTAAGATAATATTCTTCGAGCGGGCATTCCTTTTCAATATCGGCAACGTCCCTCGTTACTAAAATTTTACCTTTCTTTATAATGGTTATCCTGTCGCATATCCTCTCCACCACGTCGATTATATGGCTGGAGAAGAACACTATGTTCCCCGCCTCGGCGTGCTGGCGCATACATTCCTTTACCTGAAAGATGCTGTTCGGATCGAGACCGGTGAGCGGCTCGTCAAGTATCCACAGTTTGGGATCGTGAACGAGCGCCGCCATGATGGTTATCTTCTGCTTCATGCCGTGGCTGTAGGTCTTTATCGGGTTATCGATAGAGCCCTGCAGTTCGAACATCTTTATGTGGCGTTCGATGCGTTCGGTCCTGTCCTCACGGCTGACGTTGTAAATATCCGCAATGTAGTTGATATATTCGCGGCCGGTGAGTTTTTCGTAAAGGGCGTAATGATCGGGCACGTAACCGATAAGGCGCTTTGCCTGAACGGGCTGCTTTTCGCAATCGTATCCGCAAACTTCTATTGCCCCCTCTGTTATGGGCTGAATGCCCACTATGCTCTTTATAATGGTGGATTTACCCGCGCCGTTCGGGCCGAGAAAACCGAAAATTTCGCCGCCGTGTACTTCAAAACTCGCGTCGTTCACGGCGTAAACCTTGCTCGTGGAATATTTTTTTGAAAAATGTTTGAGTTCGAGTTTTATACCCGCGTCGTTATTCATCGGTTCTTCAATGCTCCTTCCGTCAAGCGCCGCTTCCAGCGCGAATTTATCGAGTTTTATCTTCTTTCTCCTGTCGGTAAGCCTGCCGTGCGCGTCCGCAAGGGAAAAGCCTATTTCGTAAACGAACCACATTCCCAGCCCGAAGCCGACGTACAGGAAGAAGAACAGCGCCTGATATACCGGTCTGAACGAGAAAGCGTGCCCGCCGAGAGTAAAGCCGAGGGTTATATCGTAAATATTTTCCGCCCAGGTGCCGAGCGTGCTTACTATATGATCGCCCGCAAGGAAGAAATAATCCGGATTGTAACCGTACCCCCGCAGGATAACGTTCATCGACAGCGCGAACAGGAAATATATCACGAAGCCTATCATCGAGTATCTGAACTGCTTCACCGTAGGCCGCGGGAATTGTTTCAGCGCCACTACGGGCAACGGCATATAGAACGCGTAATAATGGTTATACCAGAAGCGGATTATCTCCGCGGAGTTGAGCCGCACGCCGTCGTTGTAATTCGGCATAAGCATAGCCATTACCGCGCCGAAAACGTTGATGAAGTAGGTGAAGTAAAAGAGCCTTTTCATTCTGAAAGTCAGGCAGAGCGGCAACAGGAACATAGCCGTGTTGCACAGGTGCAGGGGCCACGAGGTGGGATCGTGAACGAGATCGTAAAAGTTCTGCGTGTAACAATAGACGAACATAGCCGTCAGCGTGAAGTATAACAGCGCACACTTTATCGTCTTTTCGTCCCTGTGGCGAACGGCGAAATACGCCGCTATCGGCAGAAGAACGCCGCCGTAAAGGAGAAGGCGGTGTTCGAAGCCGAAACTCTTGACGAGCGCCGCCTGCTTGACGGACGCCCCGAATATGAATTGGCACCAGTAGTTCGGCGCCGCCGAAAGCGCGCCGAAAATAACGCACGCCGCGAAAACGCCCGCGCTTTTCCATCCGTCGAAAAGCGGAATATCCTTGTCCCTTATCGCCGCGTACCAGTGATATGCGGTAAGGTAACCCAAAAGCCCGCTTTCCGCCGCGAAAGAAAACGACGCGAAAGTTATTTTATTTACGTCGCCGCCCATCGAAATATTTATCGCGCTTTTGAAAGAAACCGCGTTTATCACGCACCAGACGGGCATTAAGAACAAAACGACGCGGTCGAGCGTCTTTACCTTGAAAAAGCCTTTCAGCGTGACCGCTACCGCCGCCGCGAGGGAAAACCATTCCGCAATAAACGCCGTTACCGCAGAGAAAGCGCCCGCTTCGGGATAGGCGAGCGAAGAATAACCTTTTACTACGAGGGTGAGCCCTATAAGTTTGCTGTCGTAAGCGAAACACCGCAAAAAATAAAAGAACAAAAGCGCCGCGGAAAAAACCTTCACGCAGGATCTTTCGCCGTTACCTTTTCTATTCCCTTCGAAGGCGAGCATAAACGTAGCGGCGAGCGCCGCAACACCCGCCGATACAACGTAATTCATCGAGTGTATTATTCCCTGAATATCGAGTTTATCACAATATTATCACAAAACGAAAATAAAGTCAACAAATTTTGCACTCAAATTCAACATTTATGAAATTACGGTAAAAAAAACTTTATAACTATAGTTATAAGCGGCGAATTTTCGGCGGTTTATACAACGAACGTCCTTTATCTTTGTGAAATCTTTGTTAAAATTTGCGCCCGCGGCGTGTGAAAACGCCGCGGGCGCAACCGTAAAAGCGAATTTTTTATTCGATCGCGTCGGAGAGTTCGTCCAGCCAGTTACCCTCGAACAGTTCGATAAGTCCCTTGTCGCACACGGAAGCGATGTCGGGGCGAACGGGTATCTGCGCGGTATGCTTCACGCCGTGCGCGGCGGCTGTCTTTTTCACGTCGCTCTCGCCGTAAATATAATGCTTCTTTCCGCAGTTATCGCATTCGAAGTAAGCCATATTCTCCACTATACCGAGTACGGGCACGTTCATAAGTTCCGCCATTTTTACCGCCTTTTCCACTATCATGGAAACGAGTTCCTGCGGGGAAGTTACTATGATTATCCCGTCCACCGGAAGCGACTGGAACACCGTGAGCGGCACGTCGCCCGTTCCCGGGGGCATATCGACGAACATATAATCCACCTTGTCCCAAACAACGTCCGTCCAGAACTGTTTGACCGTTCCCGCAATAACCGGCCCGCGCCACACGACGGGATCGGTATCGTTTTCGAGCAGGAGATTTAAGGACATCACCTTTACGCCCGTCTTGCTTATCACGGGGAAAATGCCGAGGTCGCTGCCCTCCGCCCGCTGTTTAAGCCCGAAAACCTTCGGAATGGAAGGGCCGGTAACGTCGGCGTCGAGCACGGCGGTCTCGAAGCCCTTTCTCCTCGAGAGGACGGCGAGCATGGAAGTCACCAAGGACTTGCCTACGCCGCCCTTGCCGCTTACCACCGCTATCACCTTTTTAACCGACGACAATTTGTTCAGCGGCTCCTTCTGAAAAGCGCTGCGCTCGGCGCAACTTTCGCCGCAAGTCGAACAGTCGTGAGTACAATTTTCTGCCATAAATATATCACCTCTTAATTTATTTTCGTATGTAAAAAACCTTGTTTTTGCGTGTTTTAGGGGGTTAATAACCTCTGCCGGTAAGTTCGCCGCCCGTTTTTAACCCGTCGAATCCGTTCTGCCTTAACGCCTCGTAAACGGTAAGCGCAACCGAGTTGGCAAGGTTGAGCGAGCGCGCCTCGTCTATCATCGGTATCCGCAAAGAGCGGTCGTAATACTTTTCGAGAAGGGGTTCGGGCAGCCCGCGTGTTTCCCTGCCGAAAACCAAAAAGTCCCCGTCATTGAACTTCGCCTCGGAATATATCTTCTTCGCCTTGGTGGAGAGAAAATAAAAATTGTCCCCCGTGAAATACTTGTCCATAAGTTCTTCGACGGAATCGTAATACCTTATATCCGTCAGGTACCAGTAATCGAGGCCGGCGCGTTTGAGATGCTTGTCCGTCACCTCGAAGCCGAGCGGCCTTACGAGGTGAAGCACGCTGCCGGTAGCCGCGCAGGTTCTTACGATGTTGCCCGTGTTTTGCGGTATCTCCGGCTCGACGAGCGCAATATTCAGTTTCATATACCGTGTTCTCCGTTGTGTTTTTTTCCGCGGCGGCGCAAGGTGACGAGGTGATAATCCTTTTCCGTTCTGACCGTTGCCACCGATATTTTTTGCGGGGAAGAAAATATCATCTCCCCGTTCGTTCCGCACAGCATTGCGTTTTTGTAGGCGCATACCGCTATCGGCACGCCGAACTCGTAAGCCTTCGCCCGCGAAGAAACGCCCGTTATCCCGCCGAGTACGGTATCCGCGATATTCACTATCACGTCCGCGCCGCATAGGGCGAGGGTTTTTACGCAGTCTGAGGAGAGCGCGTCCCACCCGACGGCTACGCCTATTTTGCCAGCGCGGGTATCGTAAACGCGAAGCGTTCCGCCGCCCACGTACTTTTCGTTTTCGTAAGCGGTGGTCATATCGCTTATGCCGAGCAGTTTGCCCCCGTCTATAGCGGCGGCGCTGTGGCGTACTATTCCGTAAGAATCCGTATCCACCCCCGCGATAACCGTTGATTTAAGGCGCTTCGATAAATTAGTGAGCGTTCTGAAAAAGTTGGTAACGCCCTTTATCTCCTTGTTGTAACTGACGGTACCGCCCGTGTAAAACGGAAATAAAACGAGGTCGCACCCGCCGAGGGCTTCCCCGTCAAGGTAATAGTCGCACTCGGTAACGAAAGCAATTTTCATACCCACCTCCCGCATTCATTATACGGAAGGCGCGCTCGCTTTGTTACACGTCGAAGTTTTCCGCGCGGAAAACTTCGCGGGCTATCTCCTTCATCTCGTCGGTAGAATTGCAGGAGAGAAGTTTTACCTTCGCCTGCTTTCCGCCGCGCACACCCTTTAAGTAACACGCCGCCTGCTTGCGCATATTGCGCGCGATCCACTCGTCGGGGTAAGTCGTTTTGAGCAGATCTATCTGCCTTACGAGAATTTCAAAAAAGTCTTTTTTGTGAGATTTACCGCTTATTTCGCAAAAAATAAACGGGTTATACAGAGCGCCGCGGGCAACGGTAACGCCGTCGCAACCGGTCAGTCGGATCATTTCGTCCGCATCCTCCTTGCAAAATATCCCGCCGTTAGCCATAACCGGGATATTCACCGCGTTTTTCGTCCTCGCTATCTCCGCGAAGTTGACGGCGCCGGAATAATACGCGCTCCTCGCCCTGCCGTGTACGGTCACGAGAGAGGCTCCCGCCCCTTCGCACATACGGGCGAACTCCGCGGCGACGGGCTTTTCTTCCTTAACGCCGGTACGGAGTTTAACGGTGACGGTCTTTCCGCTCTTTACGCATTCGGAAATTATCTTCTCGGCGAGCGGCATATTTTCCATAAGCGCGCTGCCCTCTCCGTTGTTAAAAAGTTTCGGCACGGGGCAGCCCATATTTATATCTATTATATCGAACGGCGAGAGGTATTCGCTCTCGCAGGCGGCGCGCATCACGTCCGGCTCGCTGCCAAATATCTGCGCCGCTTTTATCGTTTCCTTATCGGAAGTTTTAAGCAGAACCGCCGTGTTCTCGTTGCGGTACATAAGCCCTTTGCAACTGACCATTTCCGTAAAGCACAGCGCCGCGCCGAGCGAAAGGCATATTTCCCTGAACGCGTGATCGGTAAACCCGGCGAGCGGCGCGAGAAAAACGTTGCCCGGAACGGTCACGTTTCCGATCTTCACAGGCCGCAATTCCATCAGTCGTCCTCTCCGGCAAAATCGCGCACGAAAGCGGAAGTTTTATCCTTCAGCGCCACTTCGCACTCGGCGCCCTTGAGCCTTGCAAGATTTACGCAAGCGAACAATAAGTCCCCCGAATCACGCGTTATCGCGCCCACGTCGGTTTCCGCGGCAAGTTTTTCCGCAAGGGATACCACGAGGTTTTCCGCCTCTGTAAAGTCGCCCGCGTTCCAGCCCGCCTTCGCGCTGCGCTTCTGAACTTTCTCCGCGCGGAGCAGGGCGGGGAAACATTCCGGCACGTCCTTTACCGCCTGTTTTAACGAATAGCCGTGTTCCTTCTGCTTGTTTTTATCCCATACGTCGAGCGCCTCGGAAGCGTTCGCCGCGTGATCCCCGAAAAATATGTGTGTGTGGCGAGAAATAAGTTTTTTGCAGACGCCGGTAAGCACTTCTCCGCGCGTCAGCGCGCCGCGTTCCTCGGCAAGTTCGGTGTGGAAAACCGCCTGCATAAGCACGTCGCCTATCTCCTCGGTAAGGCGTTCGTCGTCCTTACGGTCGATGGCGTCCACCATCTCGTAAACTTCCTCTATGGCGTTGATGCGAATGGATTCATGCGTCTGCGCCCTGTCCCACGGGCAACCGTTTTCCGCCCGCAGAAGTTTTATTATGCGGCACAGATCGTCGAAATTATATCCGTCCTTGCGGAGAAATTCCCTCGGCGTAATCACCAGCCGCGTGGAATAATCGTAAACGGGAAGCCTGTCCGCCTCGTAGAGAAGGATCTTTTCGGTTTTATTTCCGTAAAACGCAACGCAGGGGCACTCGTCGCCGTATTCTTCCATAAGGCGGAGTTTCACTTCTCCCGCGAGCGGTTCGCTGTCTATATCGTAAACGCAAAGCGTTCCGCCGCTTAAATAAAAATCGCCGAGATCGTAAGCGGAAACAGCCGAATAGCCCCCGCTTATCCCGAGTTTTTCGAGCGCGGAAGAAACTTTGGAAACACCGGAAATAACTTCCGTTCCCTTCGCCTTCGCGAGGATAAGTTTGCACGCGTTGTCCTCGAGAACGCTCCCGTCAACGCAGTAAACCGCTTCCTTATCCTTCGCCGCGGCTATGACTTCCGCCGCAACGTTCTTAGCGAGAGTATCGAAATTGCGGCTCTTTCCGTACAGGTGATCCATAGTGGAAACCTTTATCCCGCGTTCGGTAAAGAACGGGTAGTTTGCGGTCATATCCGTCTTTAACAGCACGACTTCCGCCTTGCTTATTTTTTCCGCGGCGGCGAGCGTTACGTCCTTTTCCGTAACCCCGAGGCCGATCAGCGTGAGGCTCATAAGCCCCTCCTTATGTTTTGATATACGGATATTTTACCACACGGAAGAAAAAAACACAATCGAATAAAAGACTTTTACGCCGAAAGCGTCCGCTTTTTTTGCCCGGACTTCAGCCCGAATATTTCCTTTCCCGCCCCGAAAATCGCAACCGACGAAAGATACGCCGCGGCGGACATAAACGAAACGAGCAGGAACGCCGCCCGTCCGCCTATCGCATTGTAAACGGAAAAGCCGCATAAAACGCACAAAATCGAGCATAACACGCTCTTCGTAAGGTCAACGAGCAGAGGAGTTATATCCTCGCCCGCAAGCGCAAAACGCAAGTTTACCGCAAGGGCGACGGCAAGCGAAAAGTTCGCCGCTATGGGCGCGCCGAGTATACCCACGCTCTCCATCCGGCAAAACGAAAAACAAAGCCCCGCCCGCAAAAAGAGCGCCGCCGACAGGGAATACAGGGGTATCCTCTGCTTTCCGCGCGCGAGCAATACCGCGTTCGCCGTCTGCAGAAACGACAATATCGTAACCGATATAGCGTCCGCGCCGAGTATCTGCCCCGCGGCGAATTTTTCGTAAGCGGACATTCTTCCGTAAAGCAGATCGATACATTCGCGGGAGAAAAAAGTAAAAAACAGCGTGAACGGAATGCAAATTACCCCCGTAAAACGCAGAGCATTGACTATTTCTTCCCTTTTCCCGCCGGAGACGTAAGGCACGCATGCCGCCGCCGCGCCGTAAGCGAGGGCAACGGGCGCGCCCGTTATCGCCGCGACTCCGCCCGAATAAATACCGTATAAAGCCGTGGCGCCGCTTCCGCCGCCAAGCGCGTTTATCACGATGAAACTGTCGGCAAAGTGTCCGAGCGGAAGTAAAAGCGCGGTAAGCCCAACGGGAACTGTCAGCGCGAGTATCCTTTTATACGCCCCGCTTTCCCGCGGGAGATTTTCCCTTCTGTATCCTGCAATTTTCAGCCTTATCACAAGATAAGCCGCCGCGAATAATTCCGAAACCGTGACCGCGAGCGACGCCATTGCCGCGGCGAGGCGCACGTCCGAACGGAAAAAACGGCACACGGCAAGCCCGAAAACCGTTTTAACGATCTGTTCCGCCACCTGCGATACCGCCGTGGGCGACATATTCCCGTGCCCCTGAAAATACCCGCGCACGCAAGAGATAACGCTGACTAAAAAGACCGACGGAGACAGAGCCGCATAGCATATCCCCGCAGAAGAATTCCCTTGAAGTTTTGCAAAAAAACCGCCGAAAACGCACATTATCACGCTTCCGGCAAGTCCGATGGGGCAAAACAAAACGAGCGAACGACGAAAAATAACGGCGGCGTTTCCCCTGTTTTTGGCTATAAGACCGGAAAGCGCCGACGGCAACCCCGCGGACGAAAAGGTGAGCAGGGCGCAGTAAACGGGAAAGACCATCTGGTAAAGTCCTATTCCTTCCGCGCCGAGGACCGCGGTGAGCGGCACCCTGTAAACCGCGCCGATTATTTTTGATATAAGCCCGCCTGCCGCCACGACGACGGCGCCCCGCGCGAGCGATTTCATTCGGCGAACCTTCTCGCGAGGAGATCCGCGCCCATCTTGGCGAGTTTCACGTCCGTTTCGCGCATACGCGCGCCTTCCTCAAACGAAAACAAAACGCACGCGCCTATGCAATCGCCGCTGTCTATAACGGGCGCGATCACCTGCGCCGTTACCGTTCTTTCCCCGTCTTGTGTGAGATTCAGGGGACTTCCGCCGTCCGCGGCGTTAATAACTATCGCTCGCCTGTCGCGCATTATCCTCTCGAGTTCGGAAGATACTCTCTTGCCGGTAAATTCCTTCCCGCCGTGGCAGGCGACTATCGCGTCGGTATCGCAAACGGCGGCGCCGTGACCGCTTATATCGTGCATCGCGGCGGAAAATTCATCGGCAAACCCGTCGATACTGCGTATGGGCGAATATTTTTTGAATAACAATTCGTCCTTGTCCGTGTAAATTTCGAGCGGATCGCCCGACGACAGTCTTAAAGTTTTGCGTATCTCTTTAGGAATAACCACTCTCCCTAATTCGTCTATTCTTCTTACAATTCCCGTTGCTTTCATAATTTCTCCTTCCGTAACAGTTTTTGCCTTAAAGGAAAAAATATGCGGCAAACGGAAACAATTACCGTCTGCCGCAACCGAAAACCTTAACGAAAAAAGTTTACAGGAAAGCCGCGCCTATAAGCCCCGCGTCGTTTTTAAGCGTCGCGGTGAGTATCTCCACCTCGGGCGTGCCCTTGTAACCGTAATAGCCTTTACGGCAAAGTTCGGTTACGCGATCGGTAAGGTTCGCGCCCTGCTCGCTCACCCCCCCGCCTAAAACTATAGCCTGCGGGCGGAATATATTGCAAAAGTTCATGATCCCTTCGGCAAGGTAAAAAACGTAACGTTCTATAACTTCCGCGGCGGACTTATCCCCGCGTTTTTCCGCGATAAAGGCGGTTTCTCCGTTTACGCCGTCGATGCTGCCGCCGGCGATCTCCCACATAAGGGAAGATCCGTCCTTCTCCATCGCGCGCTTGGTATCCCTTATCAGGGCGCTTGCCGAACAGTACGCCTCGAAGCATCCGCACCTTCCGCAAGCGCACCTCTCCCCGCCGGAACAAATGACCATGTGGCCGAGTTCCGCGCCCTTGCTCTCGTTGCCTTCGTAAAGTTTTTTGCCTATAACTATCCCGCCGCCTACGCCCGTGCCGAGCGTGAGCATTATTATATCCGAATAATTTTTTCCCGCTCCGTAAAGCGCCTCGCCGAGAGCGGCGACGTTCGCGTCGTTCGAAACCTTTACGGGTTTGCCGAGCCTTTCGGAAAGCATTCCGCCGAGCGGAACGTTGCGCCAGTCAAGATTGCACGAATAACTCACTTCGCCTGTGGAGCCGGTTATCGCCCCCGGGCAACCTATGCCTACGGAAACCACTTCGGCAAAATCCACGCCCGCGTCAAGGCAGAGTTTTTTCGCCTGCGCGGACATATCGTCTATAACTTCCGCGTGATCCCTCTTTACGAGCGTGGGTATCTTTGATTTTATGATGATCTTTCCGTTTTCATCGACGAGCCCCGCCTTTACGAAGGTGCCGCCGAGATCTATGCCTATCCTGTACATATCTACCTCCGGATACCGTATATTATATAATATGCGGGCAAGTTTGTCAACGCCGGCGCGCGATTTTAATTAAACGTTTTTGCACAAAAGGACACAACGCTTGCTTTATCGCTTTGAAAGTTGTATAATATAATCATGGAAAACAAATACGTCAAAAATACCCTGCCGGAAACTTTTTCGGTAAAATATATCTACACGATACATTATTTCAAATACGGCAAGAACTTCCGCTTCCCTTCCGAGCGGCACGACTTTTGGGAAATGGTGTATATAGACGGCGGTTCCGCCCGTATCGTTACAGAAAACGGTCAAACGTATCTGCGACAAGGCGAGGCGATCTTTCACGCGCCGAACGTGGAACATACCATAAATACCGACGACGACTTTGCCAACGCCGCCATTATTTCTTTCGACTGCGCATCCCGCGCCGCAAAAAAACTGAAAGATAAAATTTTCTTTTTGGGTGAGAGAGAAAAACAACTTTTAAGCGAAATAATAACCGAAGGCAGTAAAACTTATCGAGAAAAACTCAACGACCCGCACCTTGTAAAAATGAACAAGCGAGACGAGATACCTTTCGGCAGCGAACAGATAATAAAAAACGATATAGAAAACCTGCTCGTGCTGCTTATCCGCAGCGACGCCGGCGTTGAAAAGCAAACGGAAAAGAAGGAAAGTTTCAAGTCCGAGGAAATAGCCGAAAAGATAATTTCCATTCTCAAGCGAAAGATCTATTCCAACGTCACGCTGGATGAGATCGCCGCGGAACTGTACTTCAGCAAAACTTACGTTAAGAACGTTTTCCGCAAGTACACGGGCAGTTCCGTTATTAAATATTACATAGATATGAAGATGGACGAGGCGAAACGCCTTATCAGTACGGGAAAGTATTCCTTCACGGAAATTGCGGATAAACTCGGCATAAATTCCGTACACTACTTTTCGCGCCTGTTCAAACAGAGAACGGATATGAGCCCTTCCGAATACGCGAGGAGCATAAAAGTGGATAACCTTATAAAATAATTTTCAATTTTTTACGCCCGCGGAGAGTAAAGACCGCGGGCGTTTTGCATTGTAAAAAGGCGGGATAATACGCGATATAGGCGACTTTTTGTTTTAAGCGGTTATTCTCTCCTCTTCGCCGGAATAAACGTAAGAGATATATTCGCAGTCGCTGTTTTTCGCGCGGGCGAGCATGGCAAGGTAAACTTCGTTGCGAAGCGCCGCGCGCCTCTCCTTTAACGGAAGTTTCATATCGGGGTAGAAAGGCCCGTCTATATAAACTACCGCGCGCGGGCGGGCGAAAAATTTTCGTTTTTTGTAAGTTACCGTGGCGGAAAATACCGGCGCGGCGAGTTCCGCGGGGTAACGGAAAGATACGTCCTTAAAAGGGCGAATGCCCGTGTAATACTTCCAGATATGGGCTTCCGGATACACGGTGATACAGTTTTTCCGTTTTATGAAATTTCCTAACGCCTTGCGGAAAGCGCAGGTTTGCTTTACCCCGCACGGCACGGGAACTCCGCCGAGCATAGGTACCACGGCGCGGAGCGGCTTGTTCGAAACCGCCTCTTTCCCGACGATTATCCTCGTGTTTTTCGGAAACGCCGCCACGGACGGATTGAACGCGTCCCCCGCGACCATAGTGTGGTTTATATAAAGAAAACAGCCTTCTTTGCATTTCGAAAGCGCCTTGCGCCCCACGTATTTTATTCCGTAATGCAGTTTGCACACGAGGAAAGCCACAGGCGTTGCGATAATTCTGTAGAGGAAAAAACTCGCCGCCCTGTAAAAAACGCCGCGCCTGTCATAACGGAAATTTTCGGGCAGGGGCGGGCTTTTTAAGTTGACGCCGGAAAAGTCGTCGTTCAACTCGTCCGAATAATAAACAACCTTTTTCATACCTCTCCGCCCGCCGCTTCCGCTTCGGTTTTTGCGCGTTCCTTCGCGTTTTCGGCCACTTCTTTGAGCATCTCTTCCATTTTGTCCATACATGCGTCGTAGTCGATCTCCCTCGTGAAGTCGGCGTAAGCGGCTCGGTTCTTCTCTGCCTCGGCGGGGTTTTCGCGCCAGAAATCCATTCGCTCGGCAAGGGATGAAGGGCTGTCGTAATCGAAAAGATTCTTCTCGTCCAACGCGTAATAGCGGGTTGCCGAACGCGGAGAATTCGCTATTACGGGAACGAGCCCGCTCGCTATCGCCTCGAGGCAAGCGATAGCCTCTATCTCTATTTCCGCGGTGTGAACGTAAAGATCGGCGGAACGCAGAGCGCCGAGAAGTTCTTCCCTCGAAAAGAATTTGAATTCCGCGTCAACCTTCTTCTCCTCCGCAAGACGGATAAGCTTGTCCTTAAGCGGTCCGTCGCCGGCAAAAACGAGTTTTATATCGTCTTTATATTTTGAAAGCGTAGCCGCCTCGATAAGAAGTTCCTGCCGCTTTTCCCTGCTGTACCTGCCCGTGCAGATCACGGTGAATTTTCCGCCGACGCGTTTTTCCCTCGCCGCGCCGTTTTCCGTAAAAGCCTTCGCCACGCCGTTGGAGATCACGCGCCCCTCGGTCTTTTGCCCCACGCTCTTTTCAAAAACGTCCCTTATGAACTGCGTAGGGTAGTGAATACAATCCACGTATTTGTAAAACGCGTTCCAGCGGGAATGATACACGGCGTCGTTCAGAAGATCGAAGTGCTGAAGTTTGAGGTGAGCGGTAAGGTTTTCCGCCTGAAAATGAAAGCCCGCGGTAACGGGCACGCCCTCTTCCTTCGCGATGCGGATAGCCGCCTTGCCAACGCTGAACGGCAGCATTATATGCGCCACGTCCGCGCCCTTTATAGCCGAACGGATAATATCCGCGTCCGGCTTGGCAAGCGTAACGCCGTTCTTTTCAAGATACCCGTCCAACGGGCCGAAACTCCTCTGCGGCACAACGTAAAAACCCGGCACGGAAGAATACTTTTCGTCCGGGCAGACCACGCGAACGCTATGCCCCTTTGCTTTAAGGCTTCGTATAAGATTCATCGCGGCTATCGTGGTGCCGTTGTTCTCCTCGCCGAGAACGTCGCATATAATTGCAATCTTCATAGGGTAACATACCTCACCGATATTATTCCTCTTTCGTACTTCAAAAATACTTGCCGCATCAGGCGATTTTATGGTAATATATCGTTAAAAAAATTGCAAGCGAGTTTGATAGAAACAAATTCTACCCGTATCGAAAAATTAGAGAACGGCTTTGAAAAACTCTACCGAAAATAGAAACCGCCCTTTTTCACGCAAAATCGTTGCCTTTTTTCGAGAAAAATGATATAATCGTGTTATGAAGGATATGAAAAAGATAGTGGCGGCGAATTTGCAGAATTTACGCCGCCGCAACAATATGACGCAAGCAGAACTTGCCGAAAAGATAAATTATTCCGATAAGTCCGTTTCCAAATGGGAACACGGAGAATCCATGCCGGATATAGAAGTTTTATGCGCCCTTGCGGAGATGTACGGCGTTACGCTTGACTATTTAACGCGCGAGGGGCCCGACGAGGACAAGGCGGAATTTATAGTTAAAAACGGAAAAGCGAACAACGAAATAGGCAATAAAATAGCCATAACGGGGCTTATCGTTACGGCGGTATGGTTCATTGCGGCGGTAATTTACATATATCTTATGCTTATAGCGAATTACTCCGCCTGGACGGTTTTCCTGTGGGCGGTGCCCGCCTCGATGATAGTCCTTATTGTGATGAACGCGCGCTGGGGCAAACGCGTTTACGGCGTGATAATAGGCTCGGTTTTCGTGTGGTCGGCGCTTCTGTCCACCTGTTTTCAGTTCATAGAATACGGTCTTTGGGCTATACTTATCATCGGCGCGCCCCTTCAGGTAGCGATGATACTGTTTTACAGAATCAAGAAATAAAATTTTTGAAAACTTCAAAAAACTCCATTGATTAACATAATCAATGGGTTTTTTCTTTTCTATTATAATTAAATATTTTCAAAAAGTCAACAAAAAAGTAGCACAACATAAGAGAATTGTTCCATTTTGTTTGCATCAATGTCTTTTTTGCCTGTTTTTGTTCATTGATTATGTTATTCAATGAACAAATCACCGTGTGTTTGTTCATTGATGCAGAGGCGAAAATGGCAGGAAATTCTACTTTAACCAAAGCGAAAAACGCAAAAGCGGACGAATTTTACACACAACGTTCCGACATCGAAAAAGAACTGAAAAACTACAGGTCGCAATTTTTAGACTCTACGGTTTT
>JAFTDZ010000014.1 GCA_017453885.1 Clostridia bacterium | reverse complement strand
TGAAATGCCGATGACGCTATGTTACCGCACTGCGGCTAAACGTGCGACGATGGAATATCTTGAAGAAACGCTCGGCGAAGGCTGGTGGGGCAGCGAAAATTACGCGAACTATTACGAGCAGTTAGAGGGCGAAAACAATCCGTTCAACTGGATAAAAGTAATACCTACGATGTCAACGGAAGTACAGAACGCAACGGGTTACGACCACGCGGGCAAGTACGAAACGTCTATGCTCATGGCGCTATATTCCGATTGCGTAAAACTTGAAAGGCTCGGCGATATAAAGCACTGGTTTACCGAGGCGGCGAAAGACGCGAGCGCAACGATCGGCAACGAGATGGTACAAATGTCGCTTGAATATCTTATACGAACGGTTAAATAAAGGTAAAATTTTAATTAAACATCTTCCGATAAACCAAAAGAGAGAGTGCGGTAGGAAAACATAAAAAAGTTCATTAATTATTTGGGGCAAAAAATAAAAATTGTATTTTTTGGCGATAGTATAACCGATATGGGTAGATACAGGGAAACGGAAGTTGGCTCGGTATGGAATCTTGATGTATGATACCCGTTTATTGTGCAGGTAAACTTTCAAAAGGAGATCCGTATTTGTTAAGTATTCTGGTTGGTATAAACGATGTCGGTCATGATATAAATAAGCAGGATGGTGTAGAGATTGACAGTTTTCAAAGGGTTTATAATATTAAGTTTAAGAACAAACGGAGAAAAACGAAGTGTTTGACGTAGCGGTAATAGGCGGCGGAGTAGTAGGCGGGTTGGTTTTAAGAGAATTGACCAAATACAAATTAAACGTATGCCTTTTGGAAAAGGAAAGCGACGTTGCCATGGGTGCGAGCAAGGCGAACAGCGGGATCGTACATGCGGGCTTTGACGCGCCCACGGGCAGCAATAAGGCAAAATTCAACGTACTCGGCAATAAAATGATGGAAAGCGTAACGGCGGAGTTGGGCGTGAAATTCAGAAGGAACGGCTCTCTCGTAGTAGCGTTTTCCGAAGAGGATATTAAAACGCTCGCAACGTTGAGAGCCCGAGGCGAGGAAAACGGCGTGGAAGGACTGGAAATAATCGACGGCGCGCGGCTTCGTGAGATGGAAAAAAACATTTCCGACGCCGCACTCGCCGCTTTGTACGCGCCCACGGGCGGCATCGTATGCCCGTACGAATTGACGATCGCAGCCATCGGCAACGCGATGGATAACGGCGCGGAATTGTTTACGGATTTTGCGGTTAAAAAAATAGGGAAGGAAAACGGCGGATACGTTCTTATAGCCGAAAACGGACGAGAAGTAAAAGCGAAAGCCGTAATAAATTGCGCGGGACTTTATAGCGGAAAAATAGCGGAGATGATCGGCGATAACGATATAAACGTAAGCGCGAGAAAAGGCGAGTATATACTTTTGGACAGGGAATGCGGAGATTTCGTTTCCCATACTCTGTTTTTTACCCCTACCCCAAAGGGAAAGGGCGTTCTTATAACGCAAACGGTTGACGGAAATATTCTTATCGGCCCCACCGCATCGGAGCAGGCGGACGGCAATACCGAAACGAGTGCGGACGGATTGTCTTTCGTTATGGAAAAGGCTATGCAGATTTGTAAAAAGCCGCCTTTTTCAAACATTATCACGTCGTTTGCGGGCGTGAGAGCATATTCCGACCGACACGATTTTATTATAGAAAAAAGTAAAAAAACAAAAGGTTTTATCCATTGCGCGGGGATAGAATCGCCGGGGCTTACGGCTTCGCCCGCTATAGCGGAATACGTAGTGAAAACACTCGTCGGCAGTTTGCTCGCTCTTGAAAGGAACGAATCGTTTAACGGAACGAGGATGCCGGACGGTTATTTCAAAGACCTGCCCATAGAGGAAAAGAATAAAATAATCGAAAGAGATCCGTCTTACGGTAAAATCGTTTGCAGATGCGAACGGATAACCGAAGGAGAGATATTGCGTTCGCTTCGCGTAAATCCGCCGGCAACCGATATAGACGGGGTAAAACGCAGAACGAGATCGGGCATGGGAAGATGTCAGGGCGGTTTTTGTCAACCGCATATTGCGGAACTGATAGCAAAAGAGAGAGGGGTAACTTTGACGGAAGTAATGAAAAACGGTGAGGGTTCAAATTTGCTTGTCGGGGTAACGAAATGAAAAAAGAATATGAAATCGTTATAATCGGCGGAGGCCCCGCCGGTTTGGCCGCTGCGATTTCCGCATATGATAACGGCGTTGAAGATATTTTGATTCTGGAACGGGAAGAAAAACTCGGCGGCATTCTCAATCAATGTATCCATAACGGCTTCGGCTTAAAGAGATTCGGCGAAAGCCTTACCGGTCCGGAATATGCGGCGAGATTTATAAATAGCGTAAAAGAAAGGAATATAGCGGTAATGACGGAAACCACGGTTTTGTCATTCACGAAAGAAAAAATAATAACGGCTATAAACAGCAAGGAAGGTATTTTTACCGTCCGCGCGAAAGCGATCGTACTCGCTATGGGGTGCAGGGAAAGGAGTCGCGGCGCGCTGAATATCGCGGGAACGCGCCCCGCGGGTATATATTCTGCGGGTACGGCGCAAAAGTATGTAAATATAAAAGGGTATTTACCGGGCAAGCGCGTAGTCATACTCGGGTCGGGCGATATAGGGCTCATCATGGCGCGAAGAATGACGCTCGAAGGCGCAAAAGTTCTTGCCGTATGCGAGATAATGCCGTTTTCTTCGGGACTGAAAAGGAATATATCTCAATGTCTTGACGACTTCGGCATACCGCTGTACCTAAATCATACGATAACGCGAATAGAAGGCGAAAAGCGCGTGACCGGCGTTACCGTATCCGAAGTGGATAAAGACAGGAAACCGATCGCCGGTACGGAAATACATTTTGAATGCGATACCGTGTTGTTTTCGGTAGGATTGATACCGGAAAACGAGTTGACGAAAGAAGCGGGTATCAAGTTGTGCCCTAAAACGCGCGGCGCGGTCGTGAGTCAAACGAGGGAAACGTCGGAGGACGGAATATTTTCCTGCGGCAACGTTCTGCAGGTACACGATCTCGTGGATTACGTTTCCGAAGAAGCGGAAATTGCCGGAAAATACGCCGCGAAATATGTTTCGGAAGGGAAAAGAACGAGGGATTTAACAGAGATAATAAACGGTAAAAATATATCTTATGTTTGCCCGCAAATGTTGGATAAAAGTTCGCCCGAACCCGTAAAAATATTTTTCCGTGTAACGCGAGTATTAAAAAATTGTACGTTATCGATAAAATGCGGGGAAAAAGTTTTAGTCAAAAAGAAGAAAAAAATAGCCGTTCCCGGCGAAATGGAAACGCTTGTATTGAAGGAGTTGCAGGGATTGACCGAAAGGATCGAAGTGATTTCAGAGGTGGCGGAATGATAAAAACATTGACTTGTATAGAGTGCCCTTGCGGGTGTGAGATCAAGGTGACGATTGAAAATGCGAAGATTATTTCCGTGGCGGGTAATGGTTGTTTGCGCGGTAAAAATTATGCCGAAGCGGAGGTCGTCAGTCCCAAACGCGTGGTAACTTCAACTGTCCGCGCGGAAACAGGTGAGATGATACCCGTAAAAACGGATAAACCCGTACGTAAAGACGCCGTATCCGAAGTTATGAACCGTATAAATAAGGTGACTTGTAAATTGCCGGTTTTCGTCGGCGACGTTTTAGTTGAAAATATTTGCGACGATGCCGATCTGGTCGTGACTGGTAATTTTTAGAAAGTTTATATTAAAAAAATCATAGAAGTATATTATTATGTTTTTCGGGCGAGTATTCCACCGTTATTAAAGATGTTTGCGGATTTAGAGCGGAGCGGATAAAGATAATAATGGATTTTTCTTCCGCAAATCTTTGGTCGTAACCCATCCGCTCCACGCAATGGTGAAGTGTTTCGCCTTCGGTTATAAAATCGGTGGGTTTTTTGGGGATAAACGCGACGAATCGAGGTTTTTTCCTGCACTAGTCAACAAAAAGTGGACACTAAAAAACAAAAAGTAGACATAAAAAT
>JAFTDZ010000172.1 GCA_017453885.1 Clostridia bacterium | reverse complement strand
TTATATGCCGCATTGCGACGACGTCATTCTGAACAGGCTTGCCTGTGAAGAATCTCTATTCTTCTTGTCAGCCCCTCTCTATCGTCATTCCGAGCGAAGTCGAGGAATCTGACCTATATTACAGAAACAGCCGGATCTCTCCGCTCCGCCTTGTCGGCTACGGTCGAGATGACGGAATGAAGAATGAAGAGTTGCGACGATGTCATCTTGAGCGTAGCCTAAAGGCGAAGTCGAAAGATCTCTATTCTTCTTGTCTGTTGTTTTTTCACAAAAAAGAATCTCCGCAAAAGCACAGAGATTCTTCATTCCGCTCCGCTCCATTCAGAATGACAGACCGGCCGCCCCTGTGCAAGGGGAGGTGTCAGACCGTAAGGGCTGACAGAGGGGCTGTCTTATATAATAACTCTAATCCTCAACACAACGAAGTTGTACTTCACTCGGCAACGCCGAACTTCACGCCGAAGGCACCTCACTCTCAACTCTTCACTCTCGCCGTCAGATACGCCACCGCGCCCTTGAACACCGCGTACGCCAGATCTTCCCTGTAACTCTCGTCGAGGAGAAGTTTCTCGTCCTCTGCGTTTGAAAGAAAGCCGCACTCGATAAGCGCCGCGGGGCAGGGCGAAACGTTCAGAATATAATAATCCCCCGCGAGCGCGGCGCACTCTCTCGCGGCGTCCTTCATGGAATTGAGTTGCCCCTGTATATCCTCCGCAAACCTGCGGGAAATATCGTCCCCCGCCTTAACGAAAACCTGCGCGCCCCTTCTCGACGGGAGCGGGCATTTGTTCATATGCACGGAAATAACGAGGTCGGGCGAGGCGTTCTCTATGATCTTCCGTCTGTTTTCCATATCCGTTTTTTTGAGCGAGGCGAATGCCTTCCCGTAAAGCCCCGCGGAAGTGGTTCTTGTCATCACCACGGTAAAGCCCGCCGCCGAAAAATTCTTCTTCAGGGCTTTCGCCACGGCGAGGTTGAGTTCGCTCTCCGCAACGCCGCTGTTCACGCCGGTAACTCCCCCGTCTATCCCGCCGTGCCCCGCGTCTATCACCACGGTAAATACGCCTGCCGGAGAGGACGCTGCGGAAACGGGCAGAAAGCACACCGCCGCAACAAATATCGCCGCCGCCGCGAAAGCCGCCGCCGCAAGCATTCTTTTATTGATTATCAAAGAATTCAGTTTAGCGTTTTTCTTCATAATTCAAAGCAAAAATTTCCTTTTTAGGTTTCGTTTTTTTATCTTGATATATTGAAGTTATCCACAATTCGGCCCGAAAATAGCCGATTTTGTGGATAACTTTGTGGATAACTCACCGTTTTGCACTCAAAGCGGAAAGTTTCGGCGGGGCAATTTTGCCCGAAACCCTTAAATATACGCGATATGCCGCTTTGCTCGCCTCGGAGATGAAAAGTATTGTGGAAGAAACCGCAATAACCTTCGCCCAACTCGATGGCGACAGAGGCGCCGTTCCGAAAGCCGCCCCGCCGAACTGCGTTATAACGACCTGCAACGCCGTGACCGCGCCGAAGGCGAGCAGCATCAGCCTGTTCGAGAAAAACCCCTTGAAAATGCTCTTATACCCCACCTGCCTCGAATTGAACGCGTTGAACAGTTGGAAGAAAACGAAGGTGGTGAAAACCACGGTCGCGTTCTCCGCGGCGGGCACACGCATGAAGTTGAAAAGCGTCTGCGCCGTTATTATCCCCGCCATATAAACGCTGTGCGCCAGTATGCGCGCGGCGGTCTTTTTTGTAACGAGGTTGCCGCTCCGCCTTTTCGGCTTGTCGTTCATCAGTTCTTTCTGCGGCGCCTCGAAGCCGAGCGTAAGCGCGGGCGGCCCGTCCATAATTATGTTGAGCCAAAGCAGTTGAAGCGCGTTAAAGGGGCTTTTTACCCCCGAAAACAAACAGGCAAGCACGGTCATCACCGCCGAAAAATTCACCGAGAGTTGAAACATTATAAACCTTTGAAAGTTACAGTAAACGTTCCTTCCGAAGGAGATAGCCTTGACGATGGTCGTGAAAGAATCGTCCAGCAAAACTATGTCGCCCGCCTCTTTGGCGATCTCCGAACCGCTCCCCATCGCGATGCCTATATCGGCTTGTTTTATGGCGGGCGCGTCGTTTATTCCGTCGCCGGTCACCGCCACCACTTCCCCCGCTTTTTTCAGAAGATTTACCACGCGCAGTTTCATAAGCGGCGTGCTGCGCGCTATTACCGAAACGCGTTTCAGGGCGGAAGTCAGCGCGGCGTCGTTCATTCTCTCGGCGTCGGCGGCGTTTATAACTTCGGCGCGCGTTTTCGCTATGCCGAGTTCCCTCGCAACTGCAAAAGCCGTAGCCGCGTTATCCCCCGTGAGTATCTTCACGGCGATGCCCGCCTTGCCGCAAAGTTCAACCGAAGTTTTTACGTCCGGCCGCACGGGGTCGGTTATCGCGGCGAACCCGTCGTAAACCACATTTTCCCCTTCGGAATGGGCGAAGGCAATAACTCTCCTCGCGTTTTCGGCGCAGTTTTCCGTTTCTCTCCTCGCGAAGGAAAGCGCGTCGTCCTCTTTGCAAAGCGCGGCGATTTTCTCGAACGCGCCCTTGTAAAAAGTGCAAAATGTGCCGTTAATGTGCGTTTTAGCGGACGAATACTTCCTGTCCGAAGTAAATTCTTCCCTCTCGGCAACTTCCGCCGCGGCGCGAATGGCGGCGAGTTTTTCCGTAGGCGAAGCAAAAATTTTGCCGAGAAGCGCGCGCTCGGTCGGGTTGCCCGTCCAAACCAACTTTCCCTTTTCCCTCGCCGCGTCCGCGGTGGAATTATAAATGATATTGTCCCGAACGACCTTCGGTATCTTATCCGTTCTCTTTCCGTCGCGGCCGAAAAAATCTTCCACCACCATCTTGTTCTGCGTAAGCGTGCCCGTCTTATCCGAGCAGATAACGCTCACGCAGCCGGCGGTTTCCGCCACCACCAACTTTTTGATAAGGGCGTTTTCCTTCGCGAGTTTCAATACGTTCAGCGAAAGGGAAATGGCAACTATCGTAGGCAATCCTTCCGGCACCGCCGCAACTATAAGCACCACGCTCTCTATGAATATCTCCTGCACGGAAGCAAAGGACGCGTTCCCCGCGAGTATCAACCGTATAAGCGAAACTATGAACACCACCGCCGCCGAAACGCCGCCTATTATCGTAACCGCCTTGCCCAGCCTTGAAAGTTTCTCGTCGAGCGGCGAAGAAACTTTGTTTTTTATCTTAAGTTCCTGCGCTATCTTGCCTATTTCCGCGTTATTACCCACCGCGGTGACCACCGTTTCCCCGCTTCCGGAAGTTATGACCGTACCGCCGTAAACGCAGTTTATCCTCTCTGCGAGCGGCGCGTCCTTACGGATAACGGCGTCGGCGCGTTTCGCCCTCGGCTTGCTCTCCCCCGTAAGCGCGCTCTCGTCTGCGGAAAGGTTTTCGGAAAGTATCACTCTGCCGTCCGCGGCTACCTTGCACCCGCTCTCCAGAATAAGAACGTCGCCCGCCACTATCTCGCTCTGCGGAACAAGCGTCACCTCGCCGCCGCGCCTCACTTTCACCACCGTCCTGTCCGAAACGGCGCTTAAAAGTTCAAACGCCTTTTCCGATCTGCCTTCCATCACCACCGTTATCGTAACCGAAGTCACAAGGGCGATGAATATCCCCACGCACTCGGTAAAATCCCCGTCGCCCGTCCTCGCGTATTTCCCGGCGTTCACGCCGAAGGTTATCGCCAGCGCAAAGCACAAAATAAGCAGCATCGGTTCGGAAAAAGCCCCTAAAACACGCAAAAACAGCGATTTTTTCTTTGCGCTTTCCATCACGTTCGCGCCGAAGCGAGCCCTGCGTGAGGCTATCTCGTCCGTTCCCACGCCGTAGCGCGGATCTACCGAAAGTTCCTTCAACACTTCTTCTTTACTCTTATAATGCATTATCTACCGCCTTATTCGGCCGAACGGAAACGAATCTTCATTCGGCTATCGTAAATATATGCCGAAGCAAATTATAAAATGCCGAACAACCCTTAAAACAATTTACATTTACATTTTTCGGTGGTATAATATTACCGTTCGATAGGAAACTTTCACGGAGGAAATTTTATGGAAACTTACGCGGTAAACATCAAAGGATATATCGAAGATCTGCCCGTTCTGCCCCTGCCGAGCGGCGTTAAAATATGCTTTTTCAACCTTCACGGCAACACGCTTCTCACCGAGCATTGCGGCAAGGAACTTGCCAAACTCGCCGGCGGTTGCGAGGTGCTTATAACCGCGTAAGTTTCCATAAAATTTCCTCCGTGAAAGTTTCCTATCGAACGGTAATATTATACCACCGAAAAATGTAAATGTAAATTGTTTT
>JAFTDZ010000171.1 GCA_017453885.1 Clostridia bacterium | reverse complement strand
TTCTTGAGTTTTTACAATATCTTTTATTAATTTATCTTTGTGCCAAAATACTCCATCATATTCTATTGCAATTTGATAATCATCTAAATAAATATCAACTTCATATTTTTTATTTGAACAACTAATTTTTTTTCTACTGGAAACATTTTTAAAAATTTTTGACAAATAAAAATAAAGACACTGTTCATTGAAAGACGTTCCAAAAGATTTCCTTTGAAGTTCTGATGGTTTCATTAAAAAACTACCTGTTTCATCAATCCACCAAAATGATTGATTTGAGTGAATAGAAACATTTTCAGGTGAAACTTTGTTTTTTGTATAATCCCAATTTCTCTCAACTATATCTTTATAATTAGATAATAAATCTGTTTTATGTTGCTGCTTATGATTGCCGCAGGTTGTTATATGTCCTTCAGCAATTTTCGAATATTCTTTTTCGCATTCTCTTCCACAATCACAAATACAAACGGCATAATATACCCGTTTGTTTTTACAAATTTTTACATTAAAAGACTTTATTTGTAATTGACCATATTTACTTCCAATCGATTTATTTAAATAAAAAGGAATCTCGGTACTTGTTCTATAAAAATCAAGCAATTCCTTGTATGTACCAAAGAAAAAATTTTCTTTACTCCACTCATAATTAGAATACTTTTTATAACATGAACCATTTGGATTTATCTTAAATAATTTAGCAAATTCATCAATATTATCAAATATTCCATATTCACTAATTTTATTCCATTCGCTAATAATTCTTTTATCCATATAATAAAATATAACGCTCCTAATTGTTTAAAGTAATTGATTACTTTGTAATCCTTTTCGCTATAATGTATATTCTTATAAAACAATGTCAACTTAAATTCGCGCTCGGCACAGATAACGTTACCTTCTTCGCCCCGCCGATAACTTCTTCCATATCGAGCATGGGGAGAAGATATGGCGGCACGTTTGCCATAAGCGTGAGTTGCGCGACCGATTGCCTTACGAACGGGTAAACGGTTTCCGCCGCCTTTACGGCGAGGGCGGAAGCGTCGTCCGTTTCGTCTATGGAAAACGTGCCGACGGCGGAAATTTTGAATTCAAACGGGATAGGCTCGTCGCCATGTACAAGTTCCACCCCGAAAGAGCATATCAGCCTGTTCGGCGCGCGGCGAAGGTTGCAACTGATCTTCGGCGTTATTTTATAATTGCGGTTAGGCGCAATGTCCGGCGTGAGCGAAAAGGTGGAATTCTGCACCTTGTAATCCAAAAAACGTAAAGCCATTTTTATACCTCTTAAATCGCTTTCTCCTCTACGGGGGAAGAAAGATATTTTTCTCTTATTTCGTGTACGGCGGCGTTCTCGGCGGCGGCGGCGTTGAACGAAAGATACAGCGAAGCGGTATCGTAGCGCGCATCGTGATCGGACGCGAGGCACCCGAAATATTCCGCCGTCATGCGGGAAATATCGTAAGGATAAACGTCGTAATACTCGGCAAGTTCCTGAAGTTTCGGGTACTTGAACCCGCGGTGACTGCTCCTCGGCAAACGGATAACGTCGGTAAAATAACGCATCGTGCAAAGGCTTTCGCGGTAGCGGAAGCGCCTGTCCTGATAGGCGAACTCCGCCATCATAAACTTCAGGTCGAAAGCGAAGTTGTGCGAAACTATAAGGTCTGCGGAAAGAAAGTCGTCGTATATCTCGTCGATATCGCAGGAGAAAGTTTTTCCGCCGGAAAGTTCAAAAAGTTTTTCCGGAGTAAAACCGTGCACCGCCGCGGCGGAAGGCTCGACATAATCGACGTAAAAGAAGAAATTTTTCGCCTTGGTTTCCTTCTCCGTCTGCATTATATATGAAAGTTGAATTATCCTGCCCGGGGAAAGCCCCGTGGTTTCCGTATCGAAGTATAATATCATATGGCGGCGTTTATCCCGAAAAACCTGCCCGCAAGTTTTTCTATTATTATATCATATCCGCAAAAAAATTACAACTCAATAGTTTACGCCGCGAAAATTTTGCACGCGACTACCGTCATATCGTCGTTCGCCTTGTTGCCGTACAGCGCGAAGGCCTCGCTCAATATCTTGTCGGCGAGTTTCTGCGGGTTAGACGACGCCGCCGCGGACAGAAAATCCGCAAAGTCGGTAGCCGAACCGAAAGCGTCGGTTATTCCGTCGCTCATAAACAGGATAACGTCGCCGGCGGAAATGCTCTCGCTGCACACCGCGGGTTTCAGTTCGCCGAGTATCCCCATCGGCAGGGAACTTCCCTCTATCGTCTTTACCACCCCGCGGGATAAAATAAAGCCGTAAGGCGCGCCGAGTTTTATGAAGTCGCAGGAAAGCCCTTCGAGGTTGATATAGGCAAGGTCGAGCGCGGCGAAGTTGTCCTCGCCAACGAAGGATAAAAGTTTGTTTACCGTATCGAGCGCCGCCCCGTCGGGAAGGCCCGCGCGGTAAAGGCTTTCCACCAAGGAAAGCGAGGCGGAAGAAGTTGCCTTTGCGGTTTCGCCGCTGCCCATTCCGTCGGACAGGGCGAGGATAAATTTGTTCCGCATAAGTTTTATTAAAGAATGCGTGTCGCCGCAGGCGTCCGCCCCGTCCTTTTTAAGCGTGGCAACGCCGAAAACGCAGTCGTAACGGCACGCCTTTTCAAAAGTGATTACCACTCGCCCGCCGGGCAGGTCGTATTTTTCGGTCACGGCAAACTTCGCCTTGAAAAATTCGTTCACCGCGGAAAGCGCCTTCCTCTCCAAAACGCTCTCCGTGACCGTTACGTGCACTTCGGTTTCTTCGCCCGTTCCGAATATCATAACTTCCTGCGCGTTTACACCCTTTTTGAGCAGAAACGAGCAGAGTTTCCTCTCCTTCACCGGCTCGAAGGAAAGCGACTTGGCGAACGCGCGCGCAAGGCTTTTCATTGCGGACGCCACGCCTTCCGCCTGAACGGAAACCACGGCGCGCGTATCGTTTATGACCTTTCGCCTGTCCGCTTCCGCCCCGTACGCGCCGACGTATTTGTTTATTGCGTAAAGTATCTTGCCCGTCTGCGAACACTTCTGCGAAAAACTTTTGGGAAGATCCACCGCGGAAATTCTGCCCTTACCGCGGGCTATCGCGATAAGGCGGGAGAGTTCTTCTCTTTTTGGGAAGGACGCCGCGCGGCACTTTGCCGAGTACGAACAATCCGCGCAAATACCGCGTACTTCTTCGATTATCGCCTTCTCGTAAACGAACGGATCTTCCGTTTCCGAAATGGCGGTGAAAAGTTCGGCAATTTCCCTGAAAGTGCCCGAAATCTCATATAATCGGTTGGAAATAAGCGCGCGCGAACGGTTTATTTCATACCTTGAAAGCGGCTTATCCGCCGCTACCGCAAGCGAAGACGCAGCCCTGTCGAACAGGTTTTTCGGTATGGGCGCGAAAGCCAGCATCGCTCCCGAAAACCATATAAGTTCAACGTAACCGTAATCGGGATAGAGCCGGAACACGTACGCGCAGATAAGTTCCGCCGCCATCATCGCGCCGACGAAAACCAACCTGTGGTGCTTGCTGAATATGAACGCGACCGCCCCGAAAACAAGATACGGGGCAAACGCCGCCGCGCTGTTATAATTAAGGACTACCGGCAGAGCGAAAACGAACGAAAACAGCATACTTTCCGCCCCCGAAAACACGGTTGCCGCCACCGCGAGCGCAAAGACCGCAAGCGCCTTGTACGCGTCCTGCCCCATATATTTCACCCCGCCGAGGAACACGCAGACGTAAAGCAGGGCAAGGCTGAATATTTCCGCCGCTTCCGGCTTTCTGAAGCCCTTCCTCTCCGCCGCCGTAACGCCGGGATAAAACGCCACGGCGAGCAGGGTTATTATGATAACCGTAACGCCCGCGCCCGCGTAAGACGACACGCCCCCCTTTATAAGAACGTACGGTATCAGCGACGCCGGAAGAAACACCACGGACGGCAATCCGAGTTTCTTCTTTCTGCCGAAAGTGCCGTATATCGCGGCTAAAACGAGAATATTCGCGCCGACCGCCACAAGCAGCGGCGGGCTGAAAGAGAGCGCGAACGACAGCCCGTAAACGAGCGAACATACGAAAACGCCTTCGCCCGAAAGCAAAAGCGCAAAGTACAGCGCCGCGGCGAACGGCTCCTTATCCGCTCCCGCGTTGTTAAGAAACAGCATGGCTGCGAAGATCACGCACCACTTCGCCACCTTGCCCGCCTCGAATTTACTTCTTATTCTATCAAGCATAAAACACCTCGCGTTATCACGTTAAATGATACCGCGCGGAAAGTGTAAACGCAGGGTAAGTTTTGCCGAAAAACCGCCTTTTTCGCAGAAAAAAAGAATCTCCGTTAAAGCATAGAGATTCTTCACTCCATTTCATTCCGTTCAGAATGACAAATTGTTTTCATTATCGTTAAACAGGGCTCCCGAAAAGTTTTGCGCAGTAAAAGTTTTCGGGATAGAGGAGCGACCGGCTACAACGCAGAAAGGCGAAAACCTGCAACCTTTCGCGTTTTCTGCCGTGTTGCGACGAGCAGCACGTTGCCCGACGGTCGTGTTTCTACGACGCTCCGCAACAATTCTTATATTTCTTCCCACTGCCACAAGGACAAGGGTTTGTTTTTGAAAACCGCTTTGCGGTTTTTCGGTTTGCGTTGACACGCAAACGCAAAAACGGTTATTATATAACTTTGCTCGCATTCGCTCGCTACGCCGCCTCCGGCGGCTATAACGACCCTTACTAACACGGGTTATTCAGCTGTTCGCGCCGCAACAGTTTTTATACTTTTTACCGCTACCACAAGGACACGGGTCGTTTCTGCCGACGGCAACTTCTTTGCGGACGGGTTGGCGAACGTCGCTGCCGCCTACGGTTGTAAGGTCGTTGGCGACTTGCTTGCGTTCGGTTTCCTTTTCGAGGTTCTGGCGCTGTTCTACGTTGACCTTTATCTTGAGAAGGACGTGGAGAGTGTCGTGACGGATATTGTAGATCATCTCGTCGAACATATCCATGCCCTCTTTCTTATAGGCGTTTATCGGGTTTTCCTGCGCGTAGGAGCGGAGCGAAATGCCGCGGCGCAGTTGATCCATCGCGTCGATATGATCTATCCATTTATTATCGACGTTTTTGAGAAGAACAACCCTCTCTATCTCGTTGAAGTCCACGCCGAGTTCGCGGCACTCGGATATCTTTTCTTCATATTGCCTTACGACCTCCGCGAGAACGTTTTCTTCAAGATCCTCGTAAGCCCATTTGGAAGCGTTTTCGTCGGTGACGAATTCGCTGCCTTCGGAAATGCAGTTTATCTCGAGGTTTTTATTGAGTTTATCGAGATCCCACGCATGGTAACCCTTCGTGGCGTCGATGGAATCGTGTATCACTTCTATAACGAAGTCCGGGATAAGGCGAAGTATTTCCTCGTGGATATTCTCCCCGCGGAGCACCTTCATTCTCTCCTCGTATATTACCTGACGCTGGGTATTCATAACGTCGTCGTACTCGATAACGCGCTTTCTTATGCCGAAGTTCTTTCCCTCTATCGTTCTCTGCGCGTTTTCTATCGAGCGGGAAAGGCTCTTTGCCTGAAGCGGAGTGTTCTCGTCTATCTTGAACATAGAGTAGAGCGCCTGCAACCTCTCCCCGCCGAAACGCTTGATAAGATCGTCTTCAAGAGAAACGTAGAACAGCGAGGAGCCGGGATCGCCCTGACGACCGCTTCGACCGCGGAGTTGGTTATCTATACGGCGTGACTCGTGCCTTTCGGTACCTATGATGTGAAGTCCGCCGAGTTTTATCACTTCTTCCTTCTCCACGTCGGTGACCGCCTTGTGTTCGGCGAGTATCTGTTTATACCTTTCTCGAACCTGTGCGACTTCTTCCGTAACGTGCTGAACGAAGGAAGTGGCAAGTTCGATAACGTCCTCGCTGACGCCCTGATTGCGAAGATCCTGCTTGGCAAGATATTCGGGGTTACCGCCGAGCAGAATATCGGTACCGCGCCCCGCCATGTTGGTGGCGATGGTAACGGCGCCCTTCTTGCCCGCCTGCGCTATTATCTCCGCCTCGCGGCGATGGTTCTTGGCGTTCAATATGTTGTGCTTTACCTTCCGCTTTATAAGAAGTCGGGAAAGTTCTTCCGACTTTTCTACCGTGACCGTACCCACGAGGATAGGCTGGCCGAGTTCGTGGCGGCGGACTATATCTTCCACTACGGCGTTCTGCTTGCCCGCCTCGGTGGAATATATAACGTCCGGCATATCGTTCCTTATAACGGGTTTGTTGGTGGGTATCTCGAGAACGTCAAGCCCGTAAATGGTGCGGAATTCTTCCTCCTCGGTCTTGGCGGTACCGGTCATACCGGAAAGTTTTTTATACAGGCGGAAGTAGTTCTGGAAGGTTATGGTGGCGTAAGTTTTGTTCTCGTTGCGGATCACCACGTTTTCCTTCGCCTCTATCGCCTGATGCAGACCTTCCGAATACCTTCTGCCTATCATAAGGCGGCCTGTGAATTCGTCAACTATTATTATCTCGCCGTCCTGAACGATATAGTCGTTATCCCTCTTGAAGATATGGTGAGCCTTCAACGCCTGCTGTATGTGGTGGTTGAGATCGGCGTTGGCTATATCCGTAAGGTTGTCCACGCCGAAGAATTTTTCGGCCTTGGCCGCGCCTTGATCCGTTATGGTTACGGATTTTTCCTTTATATCGTAAGTGAAATCTTCATCCGGCACGAGCGTTTTGACAAAGCGGTTTGCCGAAAAGTACAGTTCGGACGACTTTCCGCCCCTGCCCGAAATTATAAGCGGGGTACGCGCCTCGTCGATAAGAATGGAGTCCACCTCGTCAACTATGGCGAAATTGAGTTCTCTCTGCATCATATCCTTAAGGTTTACCTTAAGATTGTCGCGCAGGTAATCGAAGCCGAATTCGTTGTTGGTTCCGTAAGTTATGTCACAGTTATATGCGGCGCGTTTTTCGTCGTCGGTCATACCGTGAACGACAACGCCCACCGTCAGCCCCAAAAAGCGGTGTATCTTGCCCATCCATTCCGCGTCGCGGCGGGCGAGGTAATCGTTCACAGTAACTATGTGAACGCCCTTCCCCGTGAGCGCGTTGAGATACGCGGGGAGTGTTGCGACGAGGGTTTTACCTTCGCCGGTCTTCATTTCGGCAACCCTGCCCTGATGCAGGCACACGCCGCCGATAAGTTGCACCTTATAGTGCCGCATATTGAGAACGCGGTACGCCGCTTCCCTCGCCGTGGCGAATGCGTCGAACAGAATATCGTCAAGCGTTTCGCCGCTATTTAGGCGCTGTTTGAGCGCGGGCGTCATCGCCTGAAGTTCTTCGTCGGTCATCGCCTCGTACTTGGGCGAAAGCGCGTCTATCTTTTCTGCGATAGCGGTTATCTTTCTTAAATTTCTTCGGCTGTCGCTGCCGAGAATGTAACGAATAAGTCCCATTTTATATATTTTCTCCGTATATTATATCTTTTTTATATATTTTTTCCGTTATTGTAACCGGTGAGGATACCTTCTTTATACAGGTGTGAATCGTTTGAAAGTTGCAACACCCTCGGGTAAACGTACTTTCCGTCCGAAGTTTCGAAGTCGATGACCGTTACGGACGAGTGACCGAAGTCGAATCGCGTGCAGAAAGCGGGGTACGGTATATCGAGCAAACTCGACAGGAACGCCTCTCCGAAACCCTGATGGGCGAAAAGCGCCACCCTCTTTCCGTTTTCCTTCACTATCTCGTACCTGCCGTATTCGCGGTCGTGCCTGAAACCGAGGGAAAGGAAGAATTTATCCGTTTCCCTATCCACCCGCTCTATTCCCTTGCCGAAACCGTACTTGCGGAAATATTCGTGGTCGTACCACTTCGCGCCCGCCGCCCTGACTTCGGGCGATTTCATCTTCGAATAGAGTTCGGGCAACTGAAACAGCCAGTGCCGCATGGTCTTTTCCTCGTTGAGAACGGTAAGTTCTTCCCAAGGGTATTTTTCGTTCGTCCAGTCGAGAAGAACGGGTTCTATACCGAGCGCCCTGCAAGTCGGCTCCGCGGTCATCCTCGCGCGCCCCGCCGTGGAACAATATATCTCGTCCAGCCCGTAAAGCGTAAGCCTGCCGGCGAGCGCCGCCGCCTGCTTTTTGCCGGTTTCGGTAAGTCCGTCCGTTTCATACACGGGATCCCCGTGCCTTACGTAATAAAACAGCATTCGTTTTTCCTTGATATTTTAATGGTCGTATTTATAATGATACAACAAAACCGAAAAAAAGTAAACGTTTTTAATTCCGTTTCACTTCCGTTTTTTATCCGAAGGCTTTCTTTCGGCATTTTTCGACAATTTCCGTGCTCTTTTTTTGAGCGAATTTTTTATTCCGCCCGTTTCCTGACCGAGCGCGCGGGCGACCTTCGGATCGGTCACCGAGGCTATCGTCAGCACGTAAACCCTTTTCGCTCCGCCCTTTATCAATGCGGCGGAACACGCTTCCGCCGTGGCGCCCGTGGTAAGAACGTCGTCCGTCAAAACTACCGTCTTACCCTCAATAAGCGCCTTATTTCTCACCTTAAACACACTTTTCAGGTTCTTTAACCTGTCGTTTCTGCCAAGGCGCGCCTGCCTGTCCGTCTCCGCTACCTTCACAATGGTCTCTTCCTGCCTCGCTCCCGTCAGTTTTGAAATACTGCGGCAGATAAGTTCAGCGTGGTTATAGCCCTTCGCCTTCCTCTCCTTTGCCGACATGGGAACGAAAGTTATCATATCCGCGTCTGAAAAATTCTTTTCAAACGTATCCGCGGCGAAAGATCCGAGGACTTCCGCAAGGTATCTTCTGTTTTCGAATTTTGTGTCGCGTATCAATTTATCCACGGGCGGCGCGTAATAAAAGGGGCTGCGGGCACGGGCAAAAGAGGATTCGAAACCGGTGCAGTCATCGCATAATTCCGTAGGCGCAACGGTCCTCCTGCCGCAATGCGAACATACAAATCCGTTGTTAAACGGAAGATTTTCGGCGCAGTCTTTACAAAAATATTTTTCGGCAACGGTATCCCCGCCGAATATCTCCCTGCCGCAGTTGTTGCAAGTTCTGTCAAGCCGCGTGAACTCGTGTTTTACTGCTTTCCACACGCCGAGCAGTTTTTCTTTCAGATTGCTCATCGTCAACTCGAAACATTGTCCTTGATATTCTTTCTGTAAGTACACGACGGATAATTTGAACAGCCGTAAAATCTGCCGTATCTGCCCTCTTTTACGACGAGTTTACCGGCGCAAATAGGGCAAAGCCCGTTTTCAACCCGCTCTTTCTGCCTCTTGGTCGCCGCTACGTGTTCGAGCTCGCTGACGTTATCTTTCTCTATGTTTTTCCAAATCAAATCGTAATAATTCTCTGCTTCTTTTTCTGTCAAGCACGGATTGCCGAGAGAGCGGAAAAACATATTTAATTGTCTAAAATCCGAAAAGACGTTATCGGCGCTCACTTTTACGGAATCCGCTCCAAGAACAATCACCACCGAATAAACGGGTGGAACTTCACCGACTATTCTTTTTATAGCGGCGCAGTGCTTTTCGTTTTGTTTTATAGGGTTATAATGCGTTCTCGACGACCCGTTGTAAAAATACCTCGTCCATTCTTCCGCCGTTGCGCTACCATAAATTTGACCGCCCCAATTTTTCGTTTCTATAACGAATATCCCGTAACCGTTTATTAAAATATGGTCTATTTGTTTGCTGAATTTGCCGGAAAGAATAACGTCGTTCATCAAAAAATATCTTTCGCCGTCAAAAAAGCTCCGCAAATAGTTTTCTACTTTCTTTTCCCCCTCGCGTCCCTTTACGTTTTCAAAATATCGACTGTTGATTTCTCTTTGTACTTGCAAGAGGTATTCCGCCTCTTTTGCGTTTTCTTCGATAATGCTTTTGAATTTTTCCAAACGCGTAATTTCAAAAATATTATCTCCGCGGGCGATTATTTCCGCCACGTCACTCGGCTTGATCTCGTCGTCTTCCGTTTTTATATCCGTACATACGGCGAAATTCACGACTTCCGGCACCCCTATAAGATCGCCTACGGCTTTCCCGTTCAGCTCGTTTTCTTTTTTTATCGTCAAAAAACCGCTGTGCCTGTATATATCCGCCACAAAAATTCCGTTACGGCTCAATAAGATATAACCAATATCGATAAATTTTTTGTTCACGTACAATCTGCATCCCCTGAAAAGACGGGATTCCGCCTTATCGCCCAACGCGCGTTCTACAAGTTTGCCGTTCTCCGTGCGCTGCTTTTCCCTTTTCGACCATACGACGAGCGCTATTATCAATATCGTTATAACAAGAACTGCGAATATCGCTACTATTGAAATCACATATTTCATATTCCCTCTTATGTTGCGTTTTATGTGAGATTCAAGGGGCTAACGCAGATATTTTTTCAGATCGTTTACTCTGTCGGTCTTTTCCCACGAGAAGCCGCTTCTGCCGAAATGGCCGTATGCCGCCGTATTTTTATAGACGGGCTTCAACAGGTCGAGCGCCTTTATAATAGCCGCGGGGCGAAGGTCGAACTCCTTTTCCACTATATCCGCTATTTCCCCGTCGGGAAGTTTGCCCGTACCGTTGGTGTTTATGAACAGAGAAACGGGTTTCGCCACGCCTATCGCGTAGGCAACTTCCAGCGTGCATTCCTCCGCAAGCCCCGCCGCCACGATATTTTTACATATGTAACGCGCCATATACGCGGCGCTCCTGTCCACCTTGGTGGGGTCTTTTCCGCTGAAAGCCCCGCCGCCGTGAGAGCATCTGCCGCCGTAGGTATCGACGATTATCTTCCTTCCTGTAAGTCCGCTGTCACCGTGCGGGCCGCCTATTTCAAAACGGCCGGTGGGGTTTATGAAATACTTGGTGTCCCCGTCGAGATACTCTTTCGGAAGCACCGCCTCTATAACGTATTTTTTAACGTCCTCACGCAGTTTCTCCGTGGTAACGCTCTCCGAATGTTGTGTGGAAACGACTACCGCATCTATTCTCTTTACCGTATTCCCGTCGTATTCAACGGTCACCTGACTCTTTCCGTCGGGGCGCAAATAACCGAGAAGTCCCGTTTTTCTCACTTCGGCGAGCCTTCTCGTCAATTTGTGGGCAAGCATTAAGGCGAGCGGCATATATTCTTCCGTCTCGTTGCAGGCGTAGCCGAACATCATCCCTTGGTCGCCCGCGCCTATGCGGTCGAAGGCGTCTCCGCTCAAACGGTGTTCCACGGAATTATCCACGCCGAGGGCGATATCCGCGCTCTGCGAATTTATGCTGGTTATCACGGCGCAGGTGTTCGCGTCGAAACCGAAACTCGCGTTGTCGTAACCTATCTCGCGTATGGTCTCCTTGGCTATAGCCGGTATATCAACGTAACTTTCGGTAGTTATTTCGCCCATTATTAAAACAAGCCCCGTGGTGGTGCAGCACTCGCAGGCAACGCGGGCGTTGGGGTCTTTTTCAATTATCGCGTCCAGAACTGCGTCGGAGATCTGGTCGCAGATCTTATCCGGATGCCCTTCGGTAACGCTTTCGCTGGTGAAAAACTTCTTCATATTTTTATTCTCCTGTAAACATAGCAATTTTCCGTAAAGATTATTATATATAAAATTACTTATTTTGTCAATTCTTTATTACGGTAATTGACTTCATTGTGAAAATTGAATATAATTTTCGTATGGAAAACTTTCAGATCCTTAAAAACTGCCGCCTATGCCCCAACGAATGCGGCGCCGACCGAAATCTTTCCTTCGGGGCTTGCGGCGCAAGCGACAAAATAAAAATAGCCAAGTATTACCTTCACCCGTTCGAAGAACCTTGCATTTCCGGCAAAAACGGCTCGGGCACGGTGTTTTTCTGCGGGTGCGGTCTCAGGTGCGTTTTCTGCCAGAATTACGAAGTTTCAAACAACCTTACCGGCAAGGAGATAACCGTAAAGGAACTTGCGGAAATTTTCCGCCGCCTCGAGGAGATGGGCGCGGAGAATATCAACCTTGTAAACCCCACGCACTTCGTTCCGCAAATAGCCGAGGCGTTTTCCCTCTACCGCCCGAAAATACCCGTGGTTTACAACACGCACGGCTACGAAAAAGAAGAAACGCTTGAAATTGCCGATACGTTTACCGACGTGTATCTTCCGGATATGAAGTATTTTTCGCCAAAGGTTTCCGCGCGGTATTCCGGCAGAGAAAACTACTTTTCCGTAGCGGCGAAGGCGATAGATTTTATGATAAAGTGCCGTAAAACGCAGTTTAACGGGGAAATGATGGCGCGCGGCGTGATAGTGCGCCACCTTATTCTGCCGCTCAACACGGCGGATTCGGTAGAGATAATAAAGTGGTTTTCGCAGTATAAAAAAGAGGCGTACTTTTCCCTTCTCGGGCAATACACCCCGTTCGGAAAAATAGAAAATTTCAAGGAGTTGCAACGCAGGATAACCCGCCGCGAGTATGAAAAAATCTATTCCGCCCTGCTCGATGCCGGCATCGAAAACTACTTCGTTCAGGAACTCTCCTCCGCAAGCGAAGAATATATTCCCAAATGGGATTTTTGATTTTTCCGAATCGTAATGCCCATTTTCCCGTCATCTTGAGGAGCGAACGCGACGAAAGATCTCTATTCTTCTTGACGGTCACTTTTTATCGTCATTTCGAGCGTAGTCGAGAAATCCGACCGTTACCATAATTTTTGCCGGATCTCTCCACGCGCTTCGCTTGGTCAAGATGACGGAATGGGGCGAGAAAGAAAAAGAATCTCCGCTAAAGCACAGAGATTCTTCATTCCGCTCCGCTGCATTCAGAATGACAATTTGGCTGCCCTTGGTTAAGGGGGGCTCCGCCGTAGGCGGTGGGGGGATGGTTTTTATAAATAACAGCCCTTCCACCGCAAGCGGTCCCCCTCCCCTTGCACAGGGGAGGCAATATGCCGCATTGCAAACAGGGCTCCCGAAAAGTTTTGGAACAAAAGTTTTCGGGAAAG
>JAFTDZ010000170.1 GCA_017453885.1 Clostridia bacterium | reverse complement strand
GACCTTACTTCCCCCGTTGCGGAACTCGGCGGCAAGTCGCTCGGAGAAACCTTGCTTACCCCCACCAAAATATACGTAAAGCCCATGCTCGCGCTTTTCGACAAGGTGAAAGTAAAGGGTGTTTCCCATATAACGGGCGGTGGCTTTTACGAAAATATGCCGCGCTCAATTCCCGACGGTCTCGGCGTGAAGATAAATAAGGCGGACGTTCGCGTTCTTCCCGTCTTCAGAATGCTTATGGAAAGGGGAAATATTTCCGAAAGGGATATGTTCAACACCTTCAATATGGGGGTGGGAATGTCCGTAGTCGTAGGGAAGGACGACGTTTCCGCCGCGCTTGAAATACTGAAGGCGAACGGCGAAGACGCTTACGCGATAGGCGAGATAGTTCCTTCCGACGAGAAGATAGAGATAATATGAAAAAGGCGAAGATAGCCGTGCTTGTTTCGGGCGGCGGCACTAATTTACAGGCGCTTATCGACGCCGAAAAGAGCGGGATAATAAACAGCGGAGAAATAGTCCTCGTCGTGTCGAACAAGGTCGGCGCGTACGCGCTCGAAAGAGCGGAAAAAGCCCGTATTTCTCACGTTATCGTCACAAAAGCCGAATGCGGAAGTCAAAGCGCCTTCGAGGAAAAACTTATTTCCGTACTGAAGGGCGCGGGCGTTGACCTTATAGTTCTGGCGGGGTTTATGTCTATACTTTCCGAAAAGTTCACGCGGGCTTTTGCGGGGCGGATAATCAACGTGCATCCGTCGCTTATTCCGTCCTTTTGCGGAAAGGGATATTACGGCTTGCGCGTGCATGAAGCGGCGCTTTCCTACGGCGTGAAGGTAACCGGCGCGACGGTGCATTTCGTGAACGAAGTGCCGGACGGCGGAAAGATAATCATGCAGAAAGCCGTTGAAATAAAAGAGGGCGACACGCCGGAAATATTGCAAAAACGCGTTATGGAAGAAGCCGAGTGGAAGATACTTCCCGAGGCGACGGAAAAAATATGTAAAAAAATTTTAAGCGGAGATATATTATGAATATTTACGAAACGAAAGAGATCGCCGATATAGTGAGAGGAAATTCCTACGTCGGCAGGGGCATAGTTTTAGGCAAGACGCAGAACGGAAAAAAGGCCGCCGTGGCTTACTTCATTATGGGCAGGAGCAACAACAGCCGCAACCGCGTTTTCGCGGAGAGGAACGGAGAGGTGTTCACGGAACCGTTCGACGCTTCGAAGGTGGAAGATCCCAGCCTTATTATCTACGCCGCTCTGCGCAGATATAAAAACAACCTCATCGTTACCAACGGCAACCAGACGGATACCATATACGAAGGTTTTGAAAAGGGGCTTACCTTTTCCGAATCTCTTAAGTCGAGAGAGTTCGAGCCGGACGCGCCCAATTTCACCCCGAGGATAAGCGGCGTTGTTTATCTGGGCGGCGAGGACTTCGATTACGAGATGAGCATTCTGAAGTCCGCAGACGAGTTCGGCACCGCTTGCAACCGTTTTACTTTTTCCTATAAGGCGTTAAACGGCGTGGGGCATTTCATTCACACATACGTGTGCGACGGCAACCCGATACCTACATTTCAGGGCGAGCCCGAACGCTGCGTGATCCCGGACGATATTGACGAGTTTACTTCCTCTTTGTGGAACGCGCTCGACGAGAACAACAAAATTTCGCTTTACGTCCGCTACGTCGATATAAAGACGGGCGCGGAAGAAAACAGAATGATAAATAAAAACAAGTAAGGAGAACGGATATGAAAGAATTTTCTCTCAAATACGGCTGTAACCCCAACCAGAAACCCGCGCGCATATATATGGCGAACGGCGGCGACCTGCCAGTGGAAATACTTTGCGGCAGGCCCGGTTATATAAACTTTCTCGACGCGTTCAATTCTTACCAACTCGTAAAGGAGATAAAGGAAGCGACGGGAATGGTGGCGGCTACCTCTTTCAAACACGTTTCGCCCACTTCCGCCGCAGTCGGCAAAAAATTGCCCGAATCGCTGAAAAAGGCTTGTTTTGTGGACGATATAGAGGGGCTTGACGATTCGCCCGTAGCCTGCGCCTACGCGAGGGCGAGGGGAACGGACAGAATGTCGTCCTTCGGGGATTGGATAGCACTCTCCGACGAATGCGACCTTACCACCGCGAAGATAATTTCGCGCGAGGTTTCCGACGGAATAATCGCTCCGTCTTACAGTAAGGACGCGCTCGAACTCCTCAAAACAAAACGCAAGGGCAACTACAATATAGTGAAGATAGATCCTTCCTACGTTCCCGAAGAAACGGAGAGAAAGCAGGTTTACGGCATAACCTTCGAGCAGGGCAGGAATAATTTCAAAATAAACAGAGATCTTCTCGCGAATATAGTTACGAAGAACAAAACGTTGCCGGACGAAAAGGCGATGGATATGATAATTGCGCTCATCACGCTCAAATATACGCAGTCCAACTCCGTGTGTTTCGCCGTGGACGGGCAGGCAATAGGCGTGGGCGCCGGTCAGCAATCGAGGATACATTGTACCCGCCTCGCCGCGAGTAAAGCCGATCTGTGGCACCTTCGCCGGCACGAAAAAGTTCTTGGCTTAAAATTTGCCGAAGGCGTAGGCAGACCGGATAAAAACAACATAATAGATATTTATCTTTCCGATACGGACAGCGCTGACGTCCTCGGGGATAACGTTTGGCAAAAATATTTCGCCGTGCGGCCGGAACCGTTCACGCGGGAAGAAAAGGACGCGTATCTTGCTACGATAAAGGGCGTTACCCTCGCGAGCGACGCATTCTTCCCGTTCTCCGATAATATCGAAAAAGCCGCGAAAAGCGGGGTTTCTTACGTTGTGGAACCGGGCGGTTCCGTGCGTGACGACCTCGTTATACAGGCCGCCGACGGCCACGGCATGGTGATGTGCTTTACGGGTATGCGGCTGTTCCACCACTGAAATATCTCCAAAAACAAAGGAAGTAAAAATGAATTTTTTCGACGAACTTGAAAATTACGACAAAGAGGTATTCGACGCGTGCGCGCTCGAACTCGGCAGGCAGAGGAACAATATAGAACTTATCGCCTCGGAGAATATAGTTTCGAAGGCGGTGCTCCTCGCCGCGGGTACCGTTCTCACCAACAAATACGCGGAAGGGTTTCCCGCCCGCCGTTATTACGGCGGTTGCGAATACGTGGATATTGTCGAAAACATAGCGATAGAGCGCGCCAAGAAACTTTTCGGAGCGGAACACGCCAACGTTCAGCCACATTCGGGCGCGAATGCCAACCTCGCCGTGTTTTACGCCCTGCTCGAGCCGGGCGACACGGTGATGGGGCTCGACCTCGCTCACGGCGGGCATTTATCCCACGGGGCGCCCGTCAATATTTCGGGTAAATATTTCAACGTGGTGCGCTACGGCGTTTCGGCGGAAACGGAGACGCTCGACTACGATAATATGCGAAAAACGGCGCTTTCCTGCAAGCCGAAGTTGATAGTTGCCGGCGCGAGCGCATATTCGAGGATAATAGATTTCAAAAGAATACGCGAGATAGCGGACGAGGTCGGCGCGTATCTTATGGTGGATATGGCGCATATAGCGGGGCTTGTTGCGGCGGGGCTTCACCCGAGCCCGGTGCCTTACGCGCACGTTGTTACAAGCACCACCCACAAAACTTTACGCGGCCCGCGCGGCGGACTTATCCTGTGCAAAAAGGAGTTTGCGGAAAAGATCGACAAGGCGATATTTCCCGGAACGCAGGGCGGCCCGCTGATGCACATAATCGCGGCGAAGGCCGTGGCTTTCGGCGAGGCGCTTTCGCCCGAATTCAAAGAGTATCAGAAGAAGATAGTTTCCAACGCGAAGATACTGTGCGAATCGTTGAAAAACGAAGGGTTCAGAATAGTTTCCGGCGGAACGGACAACCACCTTATACTTATAGATCTGCGCCCGTTTTCCATCACGGGCAAGGAGATGGAAAAACGGCTTGACGCGGTGCATATCACCGTCAACAAAAACGCCATTCCGTTCGATCCCGAAAGACCGACGGTAACGAGCGGCATACGCGTGGGTACGCCCGCCGTCACTTCGAGAGGTTTCGGCGCGGACGAGATGAAAAAGATAGCGGGCTGGATAAAGGATGTCGCCGTGGATTTCGACGGCGGCAAGGAGAGGATAGCCGCGGAAGTTAAGGAACTGTGCGGCAAATTCCCCATTTACGGATAAAACGGAGAAATTTATGAAGGTTATGGTTATAGGCGGCGGCGGGAGAGAACATGCCGTCGTCAAGGCGATAAAGAAGAATAAAGAAGTGGAGGAGATATTCGTTCTCCCCGGTAACGGCGGCATTAAGGCGGACGCCGCCTGCGTGGATATCGGCGCGAAGGAAATTGAAAAAATAGCCTTTTTCGCGAAGGAACACGCTATCGACTACGCTATCGTCACGCCGGACGATCCCCTCGTTCTCGGCGCGGTGGACGAACTTGAAAGGATAGGTGTGCCGTGCTTCGGCCCGAACAAGCGGGCGGCGATAATAGAGGGCAGCAAGGCATTCGCCAAGGAACTTATGAAAAAGTACGGTATCCCCACGGCGAAGTACGAGATATTCACCGACGAGTCCTCGGCGATCGAATATATCAAAGAGCAGAAATTTCCCGTTGTTATCAAGGCGGACGGGTTGGCGCTCGGCAAGGGCGTTATAATCGCAAAAGACGAGAAAGAGGCGGTTTCCGCAATAAAGTCGATGATGGAAGATAAAATTTTCGGCGAGAGCGGGGCGAAGATAGTGGTGGAAGAATACCTCGAGGGGCCTGAAGTTTCCGTGCTTTCCTTTACCGACGGAAAGACGGTGAAGCCGATGGCGTCGTCAATGGACCATAAGCGCGCGCTCGACGGGGACGAAGGGCCGAACACGGGCGGCATGGGCACAATCGCACCCAACCCGTATTACACGGAGGAAATCGCCGAAAGGTGCATGAAAGAAATATTCCTTCCCACCGTTGACGCGATGAATAAAGAGGGCAGAACTTTCAAGGGTTGTTTGTACTTCGGGCTGATGATAACGAAGGACGGCCCGAAGGTGATAGAGTATAATTGCAGGTTCGGCGATCCCGAAACGCAAGTCGTTCTTCCCCTTCTCGAAAGCGACCTTTTCACGGTCATGCGGGCGGTCACGAACGGCACCCTCGATAAGACGGAAGTAAAATTTTCAAATAAACACGCCGCTTGCGTTATAATGGCTTCCGAAGGGTATCCTAAAGCCTATGAAAAGGGTTACGAGATAACCTTTGACGACGATATAGACGCGGAAGTTTACGTAGCGGGGGCAAAGGACGTCGGCGGTAAGTTGTTGACGAACGGCGGCAGAGTCCTCGGCGTCACCGCGGTTGCCGATACGCTTGAAAACGCGCTTTCCGCCGCGTATCGCAACGTAAAAAAAATTCACTTTCAGAACGCATATTACCGCAAAGATATAGGCAAAAAAGCCTTGCTTTTCGAGGAGAAATAAAATGGTACGCAGAATTTACGTGGAAAAAAAGAACGGGCTTGCGAACGAGGCTACCGCGCTCTTTAACGAACTTAAGACCATCGTGGGGATAAATGGGCTGACTTACGTCCGCCTGCTCAATCGTTACGACGCGGAAAACCTTTCGGACGACCTTTTCGAGGAAGCCGCGCGCGAAGTTTTTTCCGAACCGCAACTCGATAATATATTTTATTCCCTTCCCGAGGACGACGGCTTCGCCTTCGCCGTGGAATACCTTCCCGGGCAGTTCGACCAACGGGCGGACTCGGCGGCGCAATGTATCCAGATAATTTCGCGCGGGGAGCGCCCGATCATAAGAACGGCGAAAGTTTATATTCTCGGCGGCGACCTTTCGGACGGAGAAAAGCAGACCGTGAAGAAATACCTGATAAACCCCGTCGAGGCGAGAGAGGCGGATCTTTCCCTTCCCGAAACGTTGGACATAAAGTACGATATGCCTTCAAAAGTGGCCTGTATCGAAGGTTTTACGGAGTTTTCCGGTGAAAAACTCGCGGAGTTCATCAAGCGTTACGGCCTCGCTATGGACCTTGACGACGTGAAGTTCTGCCGCGATTATTTTGCCGGAGAAAAGAGAGATCCGACGATCACCGAGATAAGAATGATAGACACTTACTGGTCCGATCATTGCCGCCACACGACCTTTCTTACCACTGTGGACAAGGTGGAATTCGAGGACGAACTTCTTCAGTCGGCTTATGACGAATACCTTAAAGGCAGGGCGGAGATAGGCAGGACGAAACCCGTTAACCTTATGGATATAGGCACGCTCGCCGCTAAAGTCTTAAAGAAACGGGGATTTCTCGACAAACTCGACGAATCCGAGGAGATAAACGCCTGTACGGTGAAAATAGATATAGAAGTTGACGGAAAAAAAGAACCGTGGCTTCTTCTTTTCAAGAACGAAACGCACAACCACCCGACGGAGATAGAACCTTTCGGCGGGGCGGCTACCTGCATAGGCGGCGCGATACGCGATCCCCTTTCGGGAAGATCTTACGTTTACGCGGCGATGCGCGTTACGGGGGCGGCGGATCCCACGGTGCCCGTTTCCGAAACGATAAAGGGCAAACTTCCGCAACGCAAAATAGTGCAGACCGCCGCGGCGGGTTATTCTTCCTACGGCAACCAGATAGGGCTTGCCACGGGGATAGTTGACGAGATATATCATAAAGGTTACGCGGCAAAACGCATGGAAATAGGCGCGGTGATAGCCGCCGCGCCGAGCGAAAACGTAAGGAGAGAAAGACCTTCCGAAGGGGACGCGGTAATTCTTCTCGGCGGCAGAACCGGGCGCGACGGCATAGGCGGGGCAACGGGTTCTTCCAAGGCGCACGACTCGCATTCGGTGGAAAACTGCGGCGCAGAGGTGCAGAAGGGCAACGCCCCCGAAGAGAGGAAACTGCAACGGCTTTTCAGGAACGGAGAGGCGTGCCGTATGATAAAGCGCTGTAACGATTTCGGCGCGGGCGGAGTTTCCGTTGCGGTCGGCGAACTTGCCGACGGGTTGGATATAGACCTCGACGCGATTCCCAAAAAGTACGAAGGGCTTGACGGAACGGAACTTGCCATTTCCGAATCTCAGGAGAGGATGGCGGTGGTCGTTGAAGAAAAGGACGTTCCCCGCTTTATGCAACTTGCGGAGAGCGAAAATCTCGAAGCGACCGTCGTCGCGAAGGTAACGAAAGAGCCTCGCCTTAAAATGAAATGGAAAGGCAACGTCGTTGTGGATATTTCAAGAGAATTTCTCAATTCCAACGGCGCGGAAAAACATATAACCGTTTCACCCGCCTCGCCCGAAAGATTCGAAAAAAAGGCGGTAAAGGATTTTACTTCCGGGTACAGAGCGCTTATGGGCGATCTTAACGTCTGCTCCAAACGCGGGCTTTCGGAAAGGTTCGATTCCACCATCGGCGCGGGTACCGTGCTTATGCCGTTCGGCGGAAAAAATCAACTCACGCCCGTTCAGGCGATGGTACATAAAATTTCGGTAGAGAAAAAACATACCGACGATTGTTCGTTTATGTCCTACGGATATAACCCCTATATCACGGAAAAAAGCCCGTATCACGGCGCGTATCTCGCGGTGGCGGAAAGCCTTTGCAAACTCGTTGCGACCGGCGCGGACTTAAACGAAACGTATCTGTCGTTTCAGGAATATTTTGAAAAACCGCTTAAAGATCCCCGCCGTTGGGGGAAGCCCATGGCGGCGCTTCTCGGCGCTTACAAGGCGCAGATGGATTACGGCGTTGCGGCGATAGGCGGCAAAGATTCGATGAGCGGCAGTTTCGAAGATCTTGACGTGCCGCCCACGCTCGTTTCTTTCGCGGTCACCACGGGCAAGACTTCGGACGTCGTATCGAACGAATTCAAACGAGCGGGCGACGCGGTAGTCGTTCTTCTGCCCGAATACGACGTTTACGGTCTGCCTTCGCCGGATTCTGTCAAAGCCAACGCCGAAAAGGTGATAACTTTGATGCGCGAAGGGAAAGTTTCCGCGGCGTACACCCCGACTTACGGCGGAATAGCGGAAGCGATAGCGAAGATGTGTATGGGTAACGGCTTCGGCTTCGACTATGCCGACGATTTGGAAATAAACGATATTTTCGGTTACCGTTACGGCGCTTTCATTCTGGAAACGAGCGACTGCCACGCGGGTAAACTCCTCGGCAGAATCACCGAAAAGGACGAGATATCTCTCCGTGGCGAAAAGGTCGGAATGGCCGAATTACGTGAGATTTACGAGGGTAAATTAGAAAACATATACCCCGTGGCGGAAAAGCCCGCGGCAAGGTATGCGCCTTTCCGTTACGAGGGCGGCGGCATTTCCCGCCCGAACGTTCTTTCGCTTAAACCGCGCGTTTTAATACCCGTTTTCCCCGGCACGAACTGCGAGTACGACACCGCCAAAGTCCTGCGAGACGCGGGCGCCGAAGTAAAGACTTTCGTTATAAACAACCTTACCGCCGGCGGAATAGCGAGGAGCGTTGAAGAATTTGCCGAGGAAGTTAAAAAATCACAGATAATATTCGTTCCGGGCGGTTTTTCCGGCGGTGACGAGCCTGACGGTTCGGGCAAATTCATAATGGCTTTTTTCAGAAACGAAGCGGTGAAGAACGGAGTTCACGACCTGCTGGATAATCGCGACGGGCTTATGTGCGGTATATGCAACGGCTTTCAGGCGCTTATAAAACTCGGGCTCGTTCCCTACGGCAGGATAACCGAACCGAACGAATTTTCACCCACTCTCACCTTTAACAAGATAGCCCGCCACCAGTCCAAACTCGTCCGCGTGAAGGTCGTTTCTGACAAATCCCCGTGGCTCAAGGGCGCGAGGGTTGGCGATATATACACCGTTCCCGTCTCTCACGGCGAGGGCAGGTTCTATGCCGACGAAAAGACTATAAAAGCACTCGCCGCGAACGGGCAGATAGCCACTCAGTACGTCGATCCCGACGGTTACGCCACCGACGATATACGTTTTAACCCCAACGGCTCGGCTTTCGCCGTGGAAGGAATAACTTCCCCCGACGGCAGGGTGTTCGGCAAAATGGGGCACAGCGAACGCATCGGCAGCGGCTTATATAAAAACGTAAACGGCAATTTCGATATGAAAATGTTCGAATCTGCCGTAAAATATTTCAAAGGAGTATAAAAACATGGCAGAATATCTTTCCGATATCGAAATCGCGCAGCAAACAAAGGTCGCGCCCATAACCGAAATAGCGGCGCGGGCGGGAATAGGCGAAAAGTATCTTGAACAGTACGGCAAATATAAGGCGAAGGTAGATTATTCGCTGCTTAAAGAATCGAACCGTAAGGACGGGAAACTTATTCTCGTAACGGCGATCACCCCCACGCCGGCGGGCGAGGGAAAAACCACCACCACCATCGGTCTTGCGGACGGGCTTAAAAGGATAGGCAAGAACGTAACCGTGGCGCTTCGCGAACCTTCCCTCGGCCCGGTTTTCGGCGTTAAGGGCGGCGCGGCAGGCGGCGGATACGCGCAGGTGGTGCCTATGGAAGATATAAATCTTCACTTCACGGGCGATTTCCACGCGATAGGCGCGGCAAACAACTTGCTTGCGGCTATGCTCGATAACCATATATATCAGGGCAACGCCCTCAATATAGATCCGAGAAGGATAACCTGGCGCAGGTGCGTGGATATGAACGACCGCCAACTCCGCTTTGTAACCGACGGGCTCGGCGGAAGAGTGAACGGCGTTCCGAGAGAGGACGGATACGATATAACCGTCGCTTCCGAAATAATGGCGGTGTTCTGCCTTGCGAGCGATATAGACGACCTTAAAAAGAGGCTTTCCCGCATAGTTGTAGCCTACACTTACGACGAAAAGCCCGTTACCGCGGGTGACCTCAAGGCGGTGGGCGCAATGGCGGCGCTCCTTAAAGACGCGTTGAAGCCGAACCTTGTTCAGACCTTGGAAGGAACGCCCGCGTTCGTTCACGGGGGGCCTTTCGCGAACATAGCGCACGGTTGTAACTCGGTCATCGCCACCCGCATGGCGCTCAAACTCGGCGATTATACCGTTACGGAAGCCGGCTTCGGCGCGGATCTCGGCGCGGAGAAATTCCTCGATATAAAGTGCCGTTACGCGGGGCTTAAACCGGCGGCGGTAGTTGTGGTCGCCACCGTCCGCGCGCTCAAAATGCACGGCGGAATGGATAAAAAGGAACTCGGAAACGAAAACCTCGCCGCTCTCGAGAAGGGCATACCTAATCTTTTAAGGCACGTTCACAACATTAAGGACGTATATAAACTGCCGTGCGTTGTGGCGGTCAACCGCTTCCCCACGGATACGGATAAAGAGATAGAACTCGTAATCGAAAAATGCCGCGAACTCGGCGTGAACGTCCGTCTTTCCACCGTTTGGGCGAACGGCGGCAAGGGCGGCGTGGAACTTGCGGAAGAAGTTGTCCGTCTGTGCGAGGAGAAGAACGACTTCACTTTCTCTTACGAACTCGATTGCTCCATCGAAGAGAAGATAGAGGCGATAGTAAAGAAAATTTACGGAGGCGACGGCGTGAACATCACCCCCGCGGCAAAGAAGGAGATAGACCGCCTGACCGCGCTCGGTTTCGATAAACTGCCCGTTTGTATGGCTAAAACGCAATACAGTTTCTCCGACGATATGACCAAACTCGGCGCACCCACGGGCTTTACGGTAACCGTAAGGAACGTGAAGGTTTCCGCTGGCGCGGGCTTCATAGTGGCGCTCACCGGCGACATTATGACCATGCCGGGGCTTCCCAAAGTGCCCGCGGCGGAAAAGATAGACGTGGATTCCGACGGAAAAATATCCGGACTTTTCTGATTTTTCAATATAGCAAAAATGCGCGTTAATGCGCGATATAGGCGGCTTTTGCCCCAAAGGAGAGCGATATGGAATTAAAGGAAGCGGTAAAACAAAGGCATTCCGTAAGGCAGTATCTCGATAAAAAACTGCCCGACGAAATAGTTGAAAAACTGAAAGCAGAAGTAGCGGCTTGCAATGCGGGCGGCTACAATATCCAACTCGTCACGAACGAGCCGAAAGCCTTCGTAAACTTCTTCGCGCATTACGGCAAATTTGAAAACGTTTCAAATTACATCGCGCTCGTCGGCAAAAAAGGCGAGGGGCTTCACGAAAATCTCGGTTACCTCGGTGAGCGCCTTGCTATCTACGCGCAGTCGCTCGGGCTGAACACTTGCTGGGTGGCGCTGTCCTTCAGCAGAAGAAAGGCGCAGATAACCGTAAACGATGGCGAAAAACTCCTTTGCGTTATCGCGCTCGGTTACGGAAAAACGCAGGGCGTAAGGCATAAAAACAAGCCCGTGGAAAAATTTTACGAGGCGAAAGCGGACGATCCCGAATGGTTCAAGGCGGGTATTGAGGGCGCGCTGTGCGCCCCCACGGCGATAAATCAGCAAAAGTTTTTCATCGAGCGAAGCGGCAACGAAGTCAAAATTTCGGCAACGGGCGGCGGCAAACTCGGGCTTATAGATCTCGGCATCGTCAAGTACGATTTCGAAACCTGCGCCGGCAAAGAAAATTTCGTTTGGAAAGAATAATTTACACACAAAAACGCCGGCGGGAAGTTTTCTTCCCGCCGGCAAATTTTTTACCGCTCTATCGGGTATGTGGCGCTTATTCTGTCATATACCCTCGTGGTTCCGTCTGCAAGTATTCCGTAAACGCCTAAAAATTCGTAACCCGCGATTGTTTTAACGAACGTTATTCTGTCCGCAGTGTTCTTTTTATCAAATTTTTCATCTACTATTTCCAAAATATTTTTTGTATTATTGAGAATCAGATTTGTTATGCGGCAGTCATCTACTACGGTATCCAACTTGTTTTGATCGTAATTGGGGCAGAATATAAACCAAACGTCGCTTGTTCTGTCCGCATCGCAATTTTCGGCATATCGCGGCGTTCCGAAGCCGAATTTATCCGCTTTGCTTATATCCCAACCGAGCGTATCGCAAAATTTTTCGTAAATAGTTCTCGAATCCGTTCCGTAAACTTTGCCGCAAACAATTCGGGAAAAATCATTCGTTATATGATTTTTATCTGTCAACAGCAAATCGCTTTTCCCCGTTTTATATTCGCGGCAAATATCGTTTTCGGCAGTGAAGTTCGAACCGAATTTCGGGTAATTTTTGTATTGCATAATTTCCTCATCCGCGCATTAAAAAAAGTGCGCCAACCGGAGTTGACGCACAAAACGCAGACTCCGTTTGTCGCTCAACAAACTTGAAATAGGGCAATATACTTGTACCACTTACAAAGTTGGAATCCGCATTTATCAAATTCACCTTTGTAAGTTTCGTAGGCAAAAAAAGGTATAATTATTCCAAAAGAGAAAAATACCCCGTTTCAAATCTTAAGTTTGTTGAGCATCTTAAGTATAGCATACTATTTTCTTTTTTGCAACCCTTTTTTACCAAAAGGCGTGAAAAACGGTTGACAAACAAAATAATACGGTATATATTATTTGTATAACTTTTCATACTTTTCATACCAAATTATAAAAAAACGCGTAAAACGCGGAAAAACCAGGAGAGATTTATGCAGAGCGAAAAGGGAAAATATATTTTAGGCGTGTGCAAAGTGGGGGAGAAAGGTCAG
>JAFTDZ010000169.1 GCA_017453885.1 Clostridia bacterium | reverse complement strand
GCGCAATTCCTATTTATGACAGATTTGTTTTAACCGCAAAAAAATTAAATCCAAGATATATTGTTATGATTACACCGTCCCGTTGGTTTGCCGGCGGGAAGGGGTTAGATGAATTTCGAGATAATATGCTAAATGATAATCATATTGTGCGACTTGCTGACTATGCAAATAGTGCCGAGTGTTTCCCGGGTGTAACTATTGCAGGTGGGGTAAGTTATTTTTTATGGGATAAAGATTATACGGGGAACTGTATAGTTGACAACATTAAGAATAATAACTGTGTATCTGCAGTACGTAATCTAAATGAATTTGATATTTTCGTGCGAGATAATATTGCTGTTAATATAATTCGAAAAATAAGACTAAAGGAGAATGTTTTTTTCAACGACTTTGTTTTTCCAAGAAACTATTTTAATTTATTAAGTAACGAGAATGGGCATAGAGATAAAAAAAGTGATGACCTTAAAATGTTTTCGTTGTCGGGATTTTCTTATATAAATTCGAAAAAAATCCATGACAGGAATCAAGTTTTAGATTCGTATAAGGTAATAATGACAAAAGCGATGTCGGGAGGAAACAAGCCATCTTCCGATGGTAATTATCAAGTTGTATCGACAATTAAAGTTTTGAATCCAAATGAAGTATGCACAGAGACATACTTAATATTAAAAACTTTTAACAATGAAGCGATGGCTAAAAATTTGAGCGGATATGTTAAAACAAAGTTTTTTAGATTTTTGTTGTTACAAGCATTAACTTCAATAAATATTTCGAAAGAGAAGTTTTGTTTTGTACCCATGCAAGATTTCTCAAAACCCTTGACAGACGAGTTTTTATATGCTAAATATAAACTATCCGATGAGGAAATAAATTTTATAGAGTCTATGATAAGACCGATGGAGTAAGATTATGAAATATGAATTAGACATTACAAAAGCCAAAAAATTACGGGCAATAATAAATGAATGCCCTTATGCGTTCAAATATAATTTCAATCAATATGTCAAAATATGTACGGTTTTAGACAGATTGGAAGATACTGTATTTTTTTTGAATGACTTAGAATTAGCAAAACAAGGAAATGGAGGTTATGCTACGGATTTTATTATTTGGATAAATTTTGCCCATTTAATTTATAATTGTATATTTGAATTAGACGATGTATTTGTTTCACCACGAAACAAGACATTGTTTTATAAAAATATAAAAGATAAAAATCGAGTATATGTAGGCATAAAAGACCAAAGACAGTATTTTAGTAAATACTATATCAAAAGAGAAGGCCATGATGATGAATTTTTTATCTTTTTAAGATCAATAGTATTAGCACATTCTTTAGAAAGCGACTTTAAAGAATTTAATAAATATTATGATGATAAAAAAATATATACACCGTCTGTAAAATGGAAAAATAATGAAACTATAGGAATTAAGTATTATGTAAAGAAAAATAACGAGAGTAAATATTTTGAGATTAAAATGGATGATTTTTTTAACTACTTAAATTCAAGATATAATTACTTAGATACCATTTTTACATATATAGAGAGAAAAAATGAAACCGAAAAGAAAAATAAAGAGAAAGAATATAATAAAGCGTTAAAATTGCCAAATACAACAAAAGAGAAATACGATTTTGTTTTAGAAACGCATAAAAGACTTGGAGATATTGACGCGAAAAATTCAGTTGATGGTTTATCCTTTTATTTGAATAAAACAATAAATATACTTAATTATAAATTTAAAACAAACAAAACTAAAATAGAGTTGTTTTATGATTTTGTTGATTCAATGTTAGCTATAGAAATGGAAGCATTGATAAAACAAGATAGAAGTTTATCCGTCATAAGTAATTTTTATAATGGATGTAGCGAAACAAAAGAAAGAGGGCTTTTTTCAATCGATAACTATGAAATCAATAAAATAATAAATGAGTGTACAGATTATCAAACTGCTAACTCAACTTTGTTTGTCGATTGTTTTAGTAAAACAAAAGATTTGGTATGTAAATATGTAGATATAGATGATAAGATAACTAATCTTGAAAAGGCATATTTGTGTATAATTTCGTATTGTTTTGATAATGTACTTTATGATAAAAAATTATCTGAAAAATTTGATAATCTTTTAATTACGAAATTAAAGGAGTTATATAAAGAATAAAACTTATGCCGCAGGAATTTTTTGAACAAAGACCGAAGATAAACCCCACGATATACGCTTACGAGTTGCCGGAAGTAAATTCTCACAGGGGCTATATAAAAATAGGCTACACCGACCGCGACGCCGAAACCCGCGTGAGAGAACAGTTGCACACGAGCGGAGTATCCTATAAAATTCTGCTTAAAGAGAGCGCGATGCGCGCCGACGGAACGACCTTTACCGACCGCGAAGTGCATAATATTCTGCGGAAAAGGGGGTTTTTGCAGTTAAACGAAGGCTTTGACCGCAACGAGTGGTTCAAATGCGGAATAAGCGACGTGATCGGCGCGATAAACTTCGTGCGGGACGGGATAGACAGCGCCGAAAACCGCGTCGCAACCTTTAAGATGCGCCCCGAGCAGGAGCGTGCCGTGGAGATGACGGCCGACTATTTCGCCCGCGCAAAGGCGGACGAGCCCGGAAAGCCGCCGAAGTTTTTATGGAACGCGAAAATGCGTTTCGGCAAGACCTTCGCCGCGTACGAACTTGCGAATAAGATGAGATTCAGGCGGGTTTTGGTGCTTACCTTCAAGCCCGCGGTGGAATCCGCCTGGCGTGACGATCTCGTTTCACACGTGGACTTCGAGGGGTGGCAATTCGTTTCCAATAAGGACGCGCACGACAATAAGATAAATATCGACGAGCAGTTTGCCGCGGCGGATAAAGATAGGCCGATAGTGGTTTTCGGTTCGTTTCAGGATCTTCTCGGCACGAACGAGAACGGCGGCATAAAGGCGAAAAACGAGTTTATACACGCTACGCAATGGGATCTCGTTATATTTGACGAATACCATTTCGGCGCCTGGCGTGAGAACGCAAAAAAGTTGTTTGAAAACCCCGACGAGGAAGAAAGCGCCGATTTCGATATGGAGCGTTATAAACAGACGGAAGCGGACAACGCGTATAACGAAACGTTTTTGCCTATAACCACCGATTTTTATTTGTTTTTATCCGGCACGCCCTTCCGCGCGATAAACAGCGGGGAATTTATAGAAGACCAGATTTTCAACTGGACTTATACCGACGAGCAGGACGCAAAACAGCGGTGGATCGGCGACGATAACCCCTATGTTTCCCTTCCGCGAATGGTTATGCTGACTTACCGCATACCAGAATCGATACGCCAGATCGCCCTTCAAGGCGAATACGACGAGTTTGACCTGAACGTTTTCTTTTCCGCCAAAGGCAAGGGTGACGACGCGAAGTTCGTTTATGAAAACGAAGTGCAGAAGTGGCTTGACCTGATACGCGGTTCTTATTTACCGAGCAGCGTTGACGATTTGAAACTCGGACAGGACAAGCGCCCGCCCATGCCGTATTCGGATACGCGCTTGCTGAACGTTTTATCTCACACGCTGTGGTTTTTGCCGAACGTTTCCGCTTGCCACGCTATGGCTAACCTGCTTAAACAAAAGCAGAACGCCTTTTACCACGATTATAAAGTGAACGTTTGCGCGGGCACTTCCGCCGGAATAGGGCTTGACGCGTTATATCCCGTGCAAAAATCTTTCGGTAATCCGCTCGAAACAAAAACGATAACGTTATCCTGCGGCAAACTGACTACGGGCGTGACCGTTCGGCCCTGGACGGGCGTGTTTATGCTCCGCAACCTAAAAAGCCCGGAAACGTATTTTCAAACGGCGTTTCGCGTGCAAAGCCCGTGGGAAGTGACCGATAACGCGGGAAATCGACAAATTATGAAGCAGGAGTGTTACGTTTTCGACTTCGCTTTGGACAGGGCATTGCGACAGATATCCGACTATTCTTGCCGCCTTAACGTAAACGAAAACAACCCCGAAAAGAAGGTTGCCGATTTTATAAAATTTTTGCCCGTACTCGCTTACGACGGCAGCACCATGAAACAGATCAACGCGCAGGACGTTCTCGATATAGCGATGGCGGGAACGAGCGCAACGTTACTTGCGAAACGCTGGGAATCGGCCCTGCTCGTCAACGTGGATAACGATACGCTTTCCCGCTTGCTTGCAAATAAAGACGCGCTCGACGCGCTCATGCATATCGAAGGCTTCCGCTCGCTAAATCAGGACATTGCGGCTATCATCAACAAATCGGAAGCAGTAAAAAAGGCTAAAAAAGAGAATTCGGAAAAACTTTCCGAAAAAGAGAAGAAAGAACTTACGCAGGAAGAAAAAGAGTATAAATCCATGCGCAAGCAAATTCAGGAAAAACTTATAAAGTTCGCCACGCGCGTGCCCGTTTTCATGTATCTAACCGATTACCGCGAACGTTCGCTTAAAGACGTTATAACCCAACTCGAACCGGGGCTTTTCAAAAAGGTCACCGGCCTTAACGTAAACGATTTCAACCTGCTGTGTTCCATCGGCGTATTTAATGCCAGCCTTATGAACGACGCTATCTTTAAGTTTAAGCGGTACGAAGATTCTTCGCTTTCATACACCGGCATCGAAAAGCACGCGGCGGACGAGGTCGGCGGTTGGGATACCGTTATACGCCGCGAAGAATATGAAAAACTGTTCTTCAATCAGCAATCGTCAATGGACGCGCCCGAAGAAAAAACGCGCGATTTACCTGCCGAAACCGCCGCGGAAATCGCCGCAGCCGCAGGAGTCGCGGCGGCGGGCGGTCGGTAGTTACCGTTAAAATAACTAAGGAAGCCGCCCCTGCCGAGGAGTTTGATTTTTCCGGCGTGGTTTTAGGAGCGGAAGTTTTTCACAAAAAATTCGGCAACGGCGTTATCGTCGGGATAGATAAGAATAAACACGTTTACGTGAAGTTTTCCGCGGGGGAGAAAATGTTTCAATTCAGCGCATTCCCGAACGGTAATCTGTCTTTAAGGTATTCATAAAAAAATTTGCGTGAAAATCTTTACATTCTTGCGGGAAAATTGTATAATTGTATGGAATTGAATTTTTCCGCGGGGGAGCAAGGGTAAACTTTCCGCCCGCAAAAGGATAAAGACAGAGGTTTTATTTATTATGAACAAGAATTTCACGTCGGACAGTTTAAGAGAAACTTACCTTTCATTCTTCGAGAGCAAGGGGCATAAGAGGATACCTTCCGCCAGCCTTATTCCCGAAAACGATCCCACCGTTTTGTTTACCACGGCGGGTATGCACCCGCTCGTTCCGTACCTGCTCGGTGAAAAGCATCCTGCGGGCACGCGCCTTACCGACGTGCAGAAATGCGTTCGCACCGGCGATATTGACGAGGTCGGCGACGACAAGCATTGCACCTTCTTTGAAATGCTGGGCAACTGGTCGCTCGGCGATTATTTCAAAAAAGAAATGATACCCTGGAGTTATGAATTTTTAACTTCGCCCGATTATCTCGGCATACCGGTGGAAAGCCTTGCCGTTTCCGTTTTCGAGGGAGACGATACCGTCCCACGGGACGAGGAAGCCGCTTCTCTCTGGCTAAAATGCGGCATCAAGCCCGAAAATATTTACTACCTGCCGAGGTCGGCAAACTGGTGGGGCCCCGCGGGTACTACTGGCCCGTGCGGACCGGATACCGAAATGCACATAATCCGCAAGGCTAAGTGTTCGCCCGAATGCAACCCTTCCTGCAACTGCGGGGCGTTTATGGAAATCTGGAACGACGTCTTTATGCAGTACAACAAGACGGAAGAGGGGACTTACGAACCGCTTAAACAGAAAAACGTTGATACGGGCATGGGGCTCGAGAGGACGCTGTGCATAATGACCGGCGCAAAAACCGTTTACGATACGGACCTTTTCGAAGGGGGCATCGCAAAACTCAACGAACTCACCGGCAAAAACTATCTTGACGACGAGGTGACCACCAAGGCGTACAGGATAGTGCTCGACCACGTGAGGACGGCCACCTTCCTTCTCGGCGACGTGAAGGGAATAGTTCCTTCCAACACCGACCAGGGTTACGTTTTGAGGAGAATAATCCGCCGCGCCGTGCGTTACGGCAGAAATATAGGTCTTAAAGAGGGCGGGCTGAACGAGATAGCGCAGGTATTTATAGAAAAGTACGCGGGCGTTTATCCCGAACTGAAAGAAAACGCAGCAAAGATAGCGCAGGAACTCGCACTTGAGGAAGAGAAGTTCTCAAAAACACTCGAGGGCGGGCTTAAAGAATTCAACAAAGTTATAACGCATATTCCTGGCAAAGTGTTCCCGGGGAAAACGGCGTTCCGCCTGTACGATACTTTCGGCTTCCCGTTCGAGATAACCAAGGAACTTGCGGAGGAGCAAGGCTTCGAGGTGGATAAGGAAGGCTACGATAAAGCGTTTGCCGAGCATCAGGCGAAATCGCACGCGGGCAGCGAGCAGAAATTCGCCTGCGGCCTTGCCGACCATAAGGAAGAAACCACCAAACTGCATACCGCCACGCACCTGTTGCACGCCGCGCTCAAAAAAGTGCTTTCCGATGACGTGGCGCAGAAAGGTTCCAACATAACCGAGGAGAGGTTGCGTTTCGATTTCAACTTCCCGCGGCCGATGACGCCCGAAGAAATATCCGCCGTAGAAGATATGGTGAACGACGTTATAAAGCAAAACGTTCCGGTAGTGATGAAGGAAATGACCGTAGAGGAAGCGAAGGAGCAAAACTTCGTGGGGCTTTTCACAAGCAAGTACGGCGACGTGGTAAAGACCTATTCCATAGGCGACTTTTCACGCGAGATATGCGGCGGGCCGCACGCGGCTGCGACGGGCGAACTCGGCAGGTTCAAGATAACCAAAGAGCAGTCGTCCTCGGCGGGCATTCGCCGTATCAAAGCGGTGCTTATTAAAGATTAGTGCCCTTTTTCCCACAAAAACGATGATCGAAAGTTATTTGAGCGTAAGCGGCGAGAACGAGAGCGAAACGGTTATAGAGCGTTCTCGCTTTATATGCAGGGTGAAGCGTATCGGCAACGAGGACGAGGCGCGCGCCTTTATAGAGGGCGTGCGTAAAGTCCATTCGCAGGCTACGCACAACTGTTACGCTTACGTCGCCTCGGAAGACGGAAATATATGCAGGTTTTCCGACGACGGCGAGCCGCAAGGAACTGCCGGCTTGCCTATGCTCGAAGCGCTTAAAAACCGTAGCCTCGCTATGACCGCCGCCGTGGTGACGCGTTACTTCGGCGGGATAAAACTCGGCGCGGGCGGGCTTGTGCGGGCGTATTCGGGCAGCGTTACCGATTGCCTTAACCGTTCGGCAATAGTTTCAAACGAATTTTCCGCGGAGATAAAAATAACGCTTCCGTACGAGGATTATTCGGTTTTTCTCAAATTCGTTTCGGATAAAAAGATCAAAATTTTACGTTCGGATTTTGCCGGAAATATCGCGATAACCTGCGTTTTACCGAGGATTTCGATAAAAACCTTCACCGACGGATTGAACGACGCCCTTCTCGGCAGACTCGCTTACGAAAGGACGGGGGATTACTTTTTCAGTTATTGATATGAAGACCATTACGGCGATAACACCGCAGGTAAAAAACGCCAAGCGGTGCAATATTTTTCTCGACGGCGAATTTTTTTGCGGTATGTCGCTTGAAACGGTGATGAAGCACCGCCTTAAAGTCGGCCTTCAGATTGATAGCGCGGATATAGAGAAGATACAACTCGACAGCGAAAGATCTTCCGCGCTCGAAAAGGCAATGGCTTTCCTTTCGGGTTCCGTAAAAACCGAAAAGCAAACGCGCGATCATCTGCGTGAAAAGGGCTATACGCCCCTTGTTATAAATTACGTTCTGGAAAAGTGTAACGAGTACGGGTTCGTTGACGACGGGTATTACGCTCGCCGCTACGTTGAAACCTACGCCGATAAAAAGGGCGTTATGTTGATAAAGCGGGAACTGAAGATGAAGGGCGTTTCCGAGGACGCCGCGGTCGAGGCGCTCGACGATCTCGGCGACCAGAGCGAGGCTGCCGCCGCCATCGCGCGAAAGTATATGCGCGGCAAAGAGGCGGACCTCAAGACAATACAGAAACTTTACCGTCACTTGCTTTCAAAGGGTTTTTCTTACGACGACGCGAAATCCGCAGTCGAAAAAATAAAGACGGACGAGGATCTGTAAAAATTTTTATTACGTTATAACGTTTTTTGCTTAAAGAAAAATATGTGGGCGATCGTTTTTCAATCGCCCTGTTTTTATTTGCGAAGCGTCATTCTGAATGGAGCGGAGCGGAATGAAGAATCTCTGTGTTTTAGCGGGGATTCTTTTATTCCGTCATCTCGACCAAGCGAAGCGCGCGGAGAGATCCGGCTGTTCATTGATAGAGTGAAGTGACCTTACGGTCGTGAAGTTCGGCGTTGCCGAGTGAAGTACGCCTGACGGCGTGTGAAGTGTCATTCT
>JAFTDZ010000168.1 GCA_017453885.1 Clostridia bacterium | reverse complement strand
TTTTGTAGGTGAGATCTCTCGGAACGTCGTTCGCGCTGACGGTAGAGTACATTTTTCCGTCCGCAAGCGTGACTGCTTGCTTTGCCGAAACCGCCGTGGCGAGGCCGAAATTATCGTCGAGAAGTTTTTTATACACCGGCATATAATTTTCTATAAGGTCGCCGACTTTGATTCCCTCGACTTCGAGATCCGGATCGTTGAACGGGATTATAGATCCGTACTGCGAGTAGCGCACCTGCTCGTTTTTGGTGTTCCCGAAAAGGAACATATCGGGCAGATCCTCTCTCCAGGCGGTACTGCGCAACGTGGAATACGCCGCCGTATCCGCTTCAGTAAAGTCGAATTCAAGGTTTGTCAACTCGCTCAACTTCCTGAACATTTTCATCGAGGAGTACGGGGGATTCATCGTACCCTTCGGCACGAAGATCTTAAGCGTTACTTTATCCTTTACGATTCTGTAAGGATTGCCGTATAAAGTTTCCGCTTCCGCCTGCGTCAGAAAGTTTGCGGGATCGTAAACTACTTTCTTTCCCTTTTTGCATCCGACCAGCGCGAACGCTTGCAAAGCGAGGGCTAAACCGATGATGAGCGCGATAAATTTTTTCATGATCTCTCCTTATATATTTTTATTTCTATCCTTTCAATCCGCCTATCATTATGCCTTTTTCGAAAAACTTCTGAAAGAACGGATAGATTAGAAGTATCGGCAAAGTAGAAACGACTATCACTACGTATTTCAGCGATTCCGACAAAAACGCCTGGTCTTCTATGGCGAGCGAGTCGCCGTTGCCGAATGACGATACGTCGGAACTGATAAGCATTCTTTGCAACACCCTTTGAAGCGGCCACAACCGTTCGTCCGTCACGTAGAGCAGAGAATTGAAATACGAATTCCAATATCCGACTATCGCGTACAGCGTCATTACGGCGATTATCGGCTTGCACAGCGGAAGAACTATTTTTATAAACGTCTTTACGGGGTTTGCCCCGTCTATCATCGCCGCTTCCTGGTATTCCCAAGGGATCGCCGCGTTTATATAAGTGCGTATGATGATTATGTTATAAACACCCACGCACCCGGGTATTATATTCGCCCAGATGGTGTTTGTCAGCCCGAGGTTTTTCACTACGAAGTAAGTGGGTATCATCCCTCCGCTTATAAACATCGTGAGAACGAGATATACGTTTACGACGGATTTTCCCTTCAGATCTCTCCTCGCGAGGGGGAACGCCGCCGTGAACTGCAAAACGAGTTGTATCACCGTTCCTATAGCGGTATAGTACAAGGTATTCAGGTATCCGCGCATTATATCTTCATCGCGAAAAACCCTATTTATCCCATCGAACGAAATACCTTTCGGTATTATCCCCACCTGCCCCCTGTAAACGGCTTCCGGCGATGAAAACGCATTCGATAAAACGAACAGGAGCGGCAACAGCGTTACGAAAGCGTAAAGCCCCATAACTATGTAGATAACCCAATTGAAAACTTTATCCTTACCTGTGTTTTCTACCATAATTTCACCGCCTTACCAAAGAGAAGTTTCGCTCACTCTCTTTGAGATGAAGTTAGCGAGCCAGAGAAGGAAAATATTTATCACCGAATTGAACAGCCCTATCGCCGTGGCGTAACTGAATTGATTGTCTATTCTGAACGATATGTTGTAAACGTAGGTCGAAATTATCTGCGAGGCGGATAAATTCCCCGCCGTCTGCATAAGATAGACCTTTTCAAACCCTACCGAAAGCATATTTCCTATGCTCATGATAAACATTATGGTAGCCATGGGAAGGATCGTGGGAACGTTAATGTGCCATATGCGCTTCATTCTGCCGGCGCCGTCTATTATCGCCGCTTCGTGAAGGTTTGCGTCAACGTTGGCGAGCGTGCCCATGTAAATTATAGCCCACCAACCGAGCCCTTGCCAAAGCCCCGATATCACGTAAAGGTGCGGGAACAGCGCGGCGCTTTCCATAGCTTTTATGTTGAGTTCCGGATCGCCGCTCAAAAACCGCATAACTCGGTTGATTATTCCCTCTTCTCCCGAAAAGGAGAACAACATTCCGCACACCACCATCACCGATACGAAGTACGGCGCGTAGGATATGGTCTGCACCGTCTTTTTATAATGAACGTTGCGTATCTCGTTCATAAACAGCGCGAGGATTATGGGCAGTATCGTGTTGACCACTATGGAATAAACGCTTAAAACGAGCGTATTTTTAAGTATGTTCCAGAAATCCGGCATAGTAACGAAGAAGTGGAAATGATGGAAGCCGCCCATATCCGCCCACGGGCTGTCCCATATGCCGAGGGACGGAATGAAGTTCTTGAATGCCATCACAAGCCCCGCGAGCGGCAGATAACCGAATATGAAAATATACGCGAGCGTCGGTAAAAGCATCAGATACATCATCATATTGTTCGGGCCAAAAAAGTTCTTCACGCTCTTTTTTAACTTCGCGCCGCCTTTCGGCGCGTCGTCGTTTCCGCCCCTTACCGAAACCTTTACCACTTTGCCGTATTTTTCGCAAAAGCCGCCTTTATCGCAGTAAATTCCCACTTTTCCGCTCTCCGCGCACTTTACCGTAACGCCGTTTTTATCTCTCGTCACTTCCTCTGTAAATGCGGAAGGATTAAGTTTATCGGTCATTCCCACTACGGCGAACCCGTCCTTTACGGGCGCCAGCGTGAATATTTCCGCCTCGCTCTCGCAAAGTTTGCAAGGCAGCGTATCCTTCTCCGTAACTACGCCCAAAAAACCGCGGAGCGACGAATACGCCGCGTATCTGCCTTCGGGCAAGCCGTTTATCTCCCTTGCGGGTATATCTTTCGCCGCGTTGCCCCCGCGCGAAAACGCGGCGAGAACGTAGGCGTTCTCCGTTCTGTTGAATATTCTGAAAGGCTCTCCTTCGGGCGTTCCGAACAGGCACGCTTCCGTAGGCTTCGCCGCAGCAACGCATCTCTTTACCCGCCCGTCCGCCGTGGAAAGTTTTCTTATAAGCGAATAATCGGCGTTTTGCGGATCGTCGGTACAATATACCGGCCCGCCGCTGACCGCCCGCGCCGCCGCGTGATACCCGCCCCATTTACTGCCCGTTTCGAACATATCCCAATCGGGTACGATCACGGGGTCCGTCCAGAAGGAAACGAAGGCGTTCGTCTTGATATGTATCTCGTTTTCGGTGTTTTTGTCCGGCATATAGTCCCCCGAAGTCCTCGTTACCGAGCCGTTGCCTATATTGAGGAAGAAGTCGTTAGAGCAACTCGAACAGTTTATCACTTCCCCGCCGAAATTTTCGTCCGCGGCGTTCTGCATTGCAAAGAGAAGGGTTTTCATCATCTTCACCCTCCCGCCTTTCCCTTCGGCGAACGCCTCTATCCAGGTCATCGCGTCCACCTTTACGCCGTCCGCGCCCTGCTCTTTGAGCGATTTGTAAAAATCCGAATAAAATTCTCCCGCCATATCCTGCGAAACGAGCCCCGTGTCCTCATAGGCGATGTTCATCGGGTAAAAATTTTCGCCCACGGTGGCGTTGAAGTTGTCGCCGTCAGCGGCGGCGGTTTTCAAAAACCTCTGCGGAATATTGAATTTTTCGCGTTTTACGCCGTATTTTTCAAAAGAATCCGCATCCACGCCCTTCCAGAAACCGCAGTAGGTATGCCAAACTATAAATTCTTTAAGCCCGTATTTGCGCTTGCACTCGTTCGCCGTTTCCTTTAGCCCGTAAGGGAACTTATCTACGTCTGCGGAAAACGAGGTCATTTTCATATCGTCGGTCGTCTGCCAACCGGCGTCCACAATCAGAAAGCCGAGCGTAACTCCGTTGTCCTTGAATTTTTCGGCCGCGCCGACTATCACGTCGTGCCCTATGTCGTCGTAATAGGCGTTATATGTGCAATAACCGAAAAGATCTGCGAAATACGGGGTTTTTTTATCTTTTTTAAGCGTGAACGTGCCGAGTTCGCGGCGGAGTTCTTCATACGCCGTCCGCACGCATTCGTACGGATCTTCGCCCGAAATAACGTAAACGCATCTGAAAGTTCCGAGCGGGGTGCCGCCGTCGCCCGTTTCCGCCCGAACGAAAACTTTTCCGCTTTCACCGAAAAGAGAACAGCGGGCAACTCCGTCGCAAAGGGCGAAGTAAAGTTTGTATCCGCCTTCCCTTTTCGCGAGGACGAAAATAGTTTCCTCGGGAATATCTCCCTTTTCGGATACCGTTTTTTCACGCAGCCAGCACGAAACGTTTCTGTAGCACACGGAAAAAATTTCGCCTTCTATATAAGGGAATTGAAAAACCGCCTCGCTCGTATCGGCGCTGTGACTATAAAATTTTCCTCTCGTGGAGCCGTTATAATTATCCGACATACAGTTCGCCTTACCTTTTACGTTTTTAATATAACATATTTACGCGTCCGTGTAAATACATCATTTTTACTTGATTATGGATTCTTTTTACTTTATTATTGACAAACCTTTTTCGGTGTGTTATATTTATTACAATGGCTATGTCACAACAAACAGTTGATAAATAGCCATTTTTATAGGGGAGTATCAGAACTCCCCTACAAACTGTTATTTGCAGTTATCTATACTCATTTGGAATTTCGATATGAAGTGTCTCACACAATAACTTCACATC
>JAFTDZ010000167.1 GCA_017453885.1 Clostridia bacterium | reverse complement strand
TGTTTACAATCGAGCGCAAATATGTTAAAATAAAAACAAATAAGGAGTTTTTATGAAAAAAATTACAATCATGTTTTTTCTGGGAATATTTTGTCTTTCTCTTTTTATCCCCGCAGGGTGCAATGAAACCGGAAAGATTATAAGTCTTCGAGAGGCTTACGATAACGGGGATTTAACGGAAGAAGATTTGCTGTCTATAGCCTATTACAATCAAAGAACAAGATATAACGAATAACTTATGGGTGAATATTATTCGCCAAAACCGAAAGATCCCGAAACGCTTGACGAGAAAACCGAGAAAAAGATAGTAAGGGCGTTAAAGAAATATGTAAAAAAAGAATACAGCGAGCATATCACAATCTTAAATTATTTGGGAACATATAATAATTGTATCATTATAGAATATCGTGATGCCCGACATGTTATGGATATAGCCCCGGTAGAATCTACTGTAAAAATCGGTGAAATAAGTTTTTCCGTTTGGTCGCCGGCGACAACATTTATGATTGTTTATAAAATAGGAAAATAGAGGAGAGAAGTATGAAAAAAATTACAATCATGTTTTTTCTGGGGGTATTTTGCCTTTCTCTGTTTCTACCTATGGGGTGCGGAAACGTATCAAGATATTTTGATTTGTCGGATGAAAAAACGGTATGGAGCGATGAAATTCCAACAGGAACACGTCTTGACCGTGTGTATGTTATATTGAAAAAAACGAGTATATATCCAAAATTACATAAAAGTTCGTTTGGGATAAAGCAAATAAAGAAAATAGAGTATTTACAATTTAAGCCCGATCGGAATAAATCGAATGATATCGATTATATTGAAAACTTCAGGCAAGAAATTTATGTAACGTTGGAATTGGAAAGTTTTTCATTGAATAAAGATATTATTTTCAATGGAAATTATGAAATGTTAAATGGAATAAAAGAAAAACAATGCGAGGAGTTTTTAGAGGTGCTCCATAAACTTGATAAACTAAATTTTGTAAAAAAGGTTGTTGTGGCGTGTGCCGTTGACGATTAGAGGAGTGAATTACGTTAAAAAGATAAATTACGCTAAACGAATCGGAAATTAAGGAGAGAATCATGAAAAAACTTACAATCATGTTTTTTGTGGGAATGTTTTGCCTCGCGCCGGCGTTTTCGGCAGGGTGTACGGACTTTTTTAATGCGAATTTTGAAGAACAAGAAGAAAAGATATACACCGTTGTAAATATCGACGATGATTTTGACGACGGCAGCGTTTTAGTAGTAATGAAAAAATGGGCAAGTCAATTCGACCGCGTATATGAACCCGAATTTTTCGGATATGAAAACATCGAATCCGTTGAAGATTTAACGCGATTTATAGATCCCGACAATGCAAAATATTTAGATAAAGAAAAGTTTCATAAAATTCTGAAACTTAATTTGAAAGAAAAATCCAAAGAAAAAGTAGTTGAAGCCGTAAACGTATTGCAGAAATTGAAAAGCGTACTGTCCGTCGAACCAAATTATATTTTTAGCGGGGATTAAAAATTAAGGAGAAAAAATGACCGAAAAAGAAAAAATGTATGCCGGAAAGGTTTACGATCCTTTCACCGAGGGAATGCCCGAGGACAGGGCTAAGGCGCACAGGCTGTGTAAACTTTATAACGATACTTTCGACACGGAAACCGAAAAGAGGGAAGAAATACTTAAAAGCCTGCTACCGCACCGCGGAGAAAGCGTTTATATTCAGGGCCCGATATATTTCGATTTGGGTTACAATATAACGATAGGTAAAAACACTTACGCTAATTTCAATTTTACCGTTCTTGACGAAGGGCTTGTTACCATAGGCGAAAACGTGTTTATAGGTCCGAACGTTTCTTTTCTCACTCCTATCCACCCGTTGCGTTTCGAGGACAGAAACAGTTTTTTCAACGCGAAAACGGGCAACGTTACCAACCTTGAACGGGCGGGCTCGATAACCGTGGGGGATAATTGCTGGATATGCGGCAACGTTACGGTATGCGGCGGTGTAAATATAGGCGCGGGCTGTGTGATAGGCGCGGGCTCCGTGGTAACGAAAGACGTTCCGCCATACAGCCTTGCCGCCGGTAACCCTTGCCGCGTAATACGCGAAATAACCGAGAAAGACGGGTTTTCTTTCCACCCCGAATGGTTTTCGGAAGAATAACTTTTGAAACTTGACCGACAATAGTAAAACTCTTGCCGAACGCAATAAAAACGCAAACTGCGTCTGCAAATTATTGACGAAGAAACTTTATTGTGATATAATGTTTTTAACACAAAAGGAGGACTTTTTATGGAATCAAAATTCACATGCGGACTTTTAGGTCTTATCGGCGTAGGCATTCTGCAGATAATTCTTATCGTTATCACGCTCGGCATCGGAACGCCGTGGGCGGTTTGCATCAAGGAAAGATGGATCGCAAAACACACTTATCTCGACGGGCGTCAATGCTTTTTCGACGGGACGGGGGCGCAACTTTTCGGCAAGTACATAATATGGCTTTTGCTCACCATCATAACGCTCGGCATCTACTCTTTCTGGCTCGGCATAAAGATGAAGAAATGGGTAGTTTCCCACACGCATCTTCAGTAAAAAATGAAATTTTCGCCCGCGGCAAACGCGGGCATTTTTCATATAAAAACAAAACGGTTCGGAAATTAAAAAGACAAGGATGAATTTCCGCCGCAATTATTTGCAAGGCGGCGTTAAAATACTTGCATTTCAAATAAAAAGAGGGTATAATATATAAGCGTCGCAAGTGGAATTTCGTAAAAGAGGGGAATAAACGAACAGGTAACGGTAAAATGGAAAATAACGCCAAATGCCCGAAGTGCAACGGAGAATTTTTTGCCGAGAGCGGTACCCGCGAACTGAAATGTCCGTATTGCGGGGAAACGGCGGACGCGCTCCGCGCGAGGAAGTATTACTCGTTTTTCCACGATAAAGCCGCCGTTACGCACGAGGCGCATGGGGAAAGTTTAATGAAGTTCGAGGAACTTCTCCGCATAGGTTCCCACCATCTCGAACGGTCGGAATTTGCCGACGCGCGCAAGGCTTACGAGGGAGCCGTGGAGTTAAATCCGGGCGATTATCGCGGATATATGGGGCTTGTTGCGGTGGAGACCGAAAATTATACCGACCTGAAAAACACTTCGCACAAGCAATATCTTCAGCGCGCGGTTTCCGTCGCGAACGACGAACAGCAAAAGGCTATCGCTTCCGTTTACAGGAATTACGACCTGAAGGCGTCTATGTCGGACGAGGAGTACGAAAACTATCTTTCGGAAAAGCAGAAGGACTTCAAAGCCCGTGTAAAAAGTTCGATAATCGGTTTCTCCAAAGTGAACGACAGCGGCAAAAAGAAGGCGAAAAACGCGTTCATCGCGATGTTGTCGATGATAGCCGCAGGGGCGATAATGCTTGTTTTAGGCCTCGTTTTCAGCAGCGCGCTGCTTTTGGGCGCGGGCGCGCTCGTGGCGCTTTCGTCTTACGGGTTGTCGTTCATGTGGACGCGCCAACGTTACAACGAAAGGCTTTACGAATTTATGGTTGCGCTGTTCAACGCGCTGAAAGACTTCGGACTTGACCGTGAAGAAACCGAACATATGCTTAAACTTATGGCGGCAGTACTTCTTTCGGTGAAGGAAGGCGATCCCGTATCCCGTACGGACGGGTTTATCGAGGAAATGGCCGGTTATTTGCTCAATGAGGCGGGGGAGAGAGGAAAAACTTTTCTCAAAGCGCAGAAGTTTACGGCAAAATATATTGAAAAATAAGGTTTCACCCGCGCGAGCGGTGAAATATATACGGACGACGTGAAATCCGTCCCGTCTCGGGCGCTTACCCCGTGTAAAAATCGTAAGCGAATGCGGATATGGCGGAATTGGCAGACGCGCTAGATTCAGGTTCTAGTGGGGGCGACTTCGTGCAGGTTCAAGTCCTGTTATCCGCACCATACAGGACTCAGTTGAACCCGCAAGGTTCAGCCGAGTCCTTGACTATATTTATATATAAAGGCATATTTCAAGACATATATTGATTGGGTGTTCGATGATGCCCGTGCCGTGTAAATCGAATTTCGGACAAGAATAATTTTTTGAGAATTTTTCCGTATAAAACAAAAAGGCCCGATGATCTTCATCATCAGGTCTTTTTCTGTTCGTGTAGTTGTAATAAATTTCTATTTTATCTTCGTAGAGAACGATCTCTTTAATTAAAAGGTCTAACATCGCCTTTGGCTGTTCTTTCAGCGCCTCTTTCAGATAACGGATTATTTCCTGCTTCGTTATCTTAATTTTATCCCGAGATTTTTCAATAAGAAGTTTTTCCTGTTTCAGTTCAAGTTGTCGTTCGAGTTCTTCCATTCGTGTTTTTGTAGTTTTGGTAATGATACCTTTTTCAATTGCCGAAAGCAGATTGACAATTGATTTTTGTAAATTATTTATTTCTTCTGTAAGTAAGTTAGCGATAGATTGGTCATTTAATATTTTTATTTGCGCAGCGAGTTATCTGCAATATCGGATAGGGTTTGAGAGGAACTGAAAACCTTTATCGTTGTATCGACGACAATTTCTTCGAGAATCTCTTTACGGATAATGTTTTTGTTACACGAATGAGTTACTTTTCTGCCTATGCAGGTATAATATCTTTTAACGGAACCGTTTCTTGCCGTGCCTGTTTCGGAACTTACCGGTTTACCGCATAATCCGCAGCGTACTTTGTTTTTTAGTAAATATCGGACAGGGGAATCGTGTTTGCCGAAACGGTTTCCTTCGGCCTTTTTACGGACGATTTTATATATTTCTTCCGGAACGATACGCGGGTAAATATTATCATATATCTGATCTTTGAAACGAGCGACGCCGGAATATCTTTCATTTTGTAAAATGCCGTAAACGGTCGTTCTTGCAAACGGAACGTGTCGGTGGGTTAAGCCCTTATCGTTAAGATCTTTAATTATATCCTTTACGAAAACGTTTTTAGCGTATTGACTATAGATATACCTTATAATTTTCGCCTCGTCTTCATTGACGTAAACTTTTTTATTTTCAACCCTATAACCATAAGGAACGGCGCCGCCGGTATATTGTCCTTTTAATCTGCTTTCGCGCAGACCTCTTTTTACCTTTTGAGAGAGTTCGGCGGAGTAGTATTCGGCCATACCCTCGAGTAAAGATTCAAGGATAATACCTTCCGGCGTATCGGGAATGTTTTCCGTTGCGGAAACAAATTTAACGCCGTTGAGTTTGAGGGTATGCTTGTTCGTCGCAACCTCGTACTTTCCGCAGAAAAACAAGCGATTTTCAATATTTTTTACAAACAGTTTTAAGGCGTTCTTGTTCGTATTTGTCGTTCTTTTGGAGAATAGTTTAAGGTTTTACACAAATAATTACATCAGTCACTTGATTATTCTCGTCATATATGATATAATTGACGAGAATAAAGGTGAGGTGAAGCAAATGAGAAGATTTGATTACGGTTTTCTTAAAAATAAGGTCTGGGACAATGAAATAATCAACTATCTTTCTCAGATACACGAGCTGAAAGGGAAGCAAGGGTTATATCTGCGGCAAAGACCGGCTGATGTGGAAAAACTGGTCGAGATTGCAAAGATCCAAAGCACCGAATCTTCCAATGAAATCGAAGGCATCCGCACGACGGATACGCGCCTGCGTCAACTCATGAATGAAAAGACGGCTCCGCGCACCCGTGATGAGAAAGAAATCGCCGGGTACCGTGATGCGCTGAACACGTTACATGAGAGTTTTGACTATATTCCGCTGACGCCTAACTATATCCTGCAACTCCATAAGATCATGTTCCGCCACACCGAAAGTGCGTTTGGCGGTTCCTTTAAGAACGTGCAGAACTATATCAGCGCGACTACACCGGATGGAAAAACTTATGCGCTTTTCACCCCTTTGGCTCCTTATGAAACGCCGGAGGCGATGCGCGAACTGTGTGACGCGTACAATTTTGCCATCGGTGAAGGTAATGTGGATCCGCTACTGATTATTCCGTGCTTTATACATGATTTTCTTTGCATTCATCCGTTTATAGACGGAAATGGTAGAATGTCACGGTTACTGACGACGCTGCAACTTTACCGCTGCGGATATGAGATCGGCAAGTATATCTCGTTGGAAGCCAAAATTGCGCGGACGAAAGAAAACTATTATGATGCTTTGGAGGTCTCGCAGACCGGTTGGCACGAGGGGAAAGATGATCCTACAGCCTTTATCAAATACCTACTTGGAACGATTATCGCAGCATATCGCGATTTTGAGGAACGGATAGAACTTGTTGCCGTGTCCCCGCTGGATACCGTGCGCAACGCTGTAAAAACAAAGATTGGTAAGTTCACGAAGACCGAAATCGCCGAGCTTGTTACATCCATGAGCGCCGCGTCGGTTGAACGACATTTGAGAGCGCTTTGTGAAAGTGGGGAGATAGAAAAGCGCGGCGGAGGGCGATCGACGTACTATATACGAAAGACAATATAAAATAATTGTTAGCACACAGTCACGGGCGACCTTGGCTGTTGTCATATATAGAAAAGGCAGCAATGCGTATAATTGTACTTTTGCTGATTAGTAAATTAAATATCAATACGAGTGATTTTAGGTATATTAAAGAGCGGAAAAGATTACGAAGAACCGAAGAAATAAAATTATTTCATAACAAAAAAGGCGGGCGAGCCCGTCTTTTCGGTATGCGTTTTAAGGGGAAATTCCATAAAAACTTTTCGCAATTTTACCTCAAAACCTTCCGTTTTCCTTGACATCTGTTACAGTTAGCTCCCTGGTGAAAAAATATTTTTTCTTTTGTCTGTTTAAAAGCCATTATATTTGCGACGAGTTTGAAAACGATATATTGAAACGTAAATGTTTTTGAGATTGTTAATAGGTTTACATATTATTTTTTTTGTAATCGGAAGGAGCGCAACCGTAATTTTGTTTAAAAAAACGGCTGAAATTTTCAGGTGAGGAAAAATCAAGTACTTCCGAAATATATTTTACGGTATAATTTTGTTTAATCAAACTGATTATATATTCCATAACGATATGTTTACAGTATTGATGCGGGGTTAAGTTGTAGTTTGATTTGAATATTTTCGTTATATGGGAATTCGAATAATTAAAAACCTGCGACAGGTCAAAATTTTTGAATACCTGTAAGAAATTCTTGTCTATGTAGTCCTTTATCTTAAAAGGAAGATCGTTTTCGTTCGTGTAAATATCCGTTAAATAAGAAAATAGCATTTCTGTCAATTTTCTTATGTAAATCGTATCTACGGATTCGATATACATTTTCATCAGTTGAACTATATATGTTAGAAATCTGTCTTCGTTTACGCAGATTTCCATTAAATTATTAAGTTCGGGTTGTATGTAGGCGTGAATATACATATGTTGCAGGTTATCGTTTTTGTTTTGTGCCAAAGAGTAGACACGATTTGCCGGTAAAATATATAAATAACCTTTTTTGAATTGAATGGTCTTTCCGTCTGCTTTATAAAAGCCGGTTCCGCCGTAAATATAGTAAATAATATTGAACGATCTAGTTATATTATCGAAACGCCAGTTCTTTTGTGAATAACTTTCGTTGTAGGCAACTATTGAAGAACAATACATATTTTTCACTCCTTTCGTATATTATGGCATAAAAAATACGGGCTGTCAATTATATAAGTAAAATTGACAGGTTTTTAATAAAAACGGATATTCCCCAAAAAAAATTTTTAGTGTACAATAATTGTTGGAAACATTAAAACGAAAAAGGTATATTTTATGAGAAAAATTAGACGGGCAATGCATTTCGATTTTCATACTTCGCCGGGTATTTCCGATTTATTTGCGAATTTCAATGCGGAAAACTTTGCCGATAAATTAAAACAGAATCATGTTGAATACATAAACTTCACTGCACGCTGTAATATGGGGTACAGTTACTATAATACGAAAATCGGTAAAAAATATAAAGGTCTTACGCGAGATATATTAAAAGAAGTGTTAGATGCTTGCCATAAAAGGAATATAGGCGTAACCGCCTATATCAACGGCGGGTTGGATCATGAAATGATGGCGGAACACGCCGATTGGTGCAGAATGAACGCGCACGGCGTTATTTACGACGACGACAGAAAAAATAATTTTTTCAGAACGTGTTGTTATAACAGCGGTTACGGCGAACACCTTATCGGCGAGATAAAAGAGATAGCGGCTTATGATATCGACGGGCTTTTCGTGGATTGTATGGTCGATAGAGTTTGCTATTGCTCGAATTGCGTAAAAGATATGCGAAGAAAGGGTGTTGACGATTCAAGCGAGGACGCCGTACTCGAATATCAGCACTCCGTTAAAATGAATATGGCGAAAAAAATAAAGGAAGTTGCCACGGAAGTTTCCGGGCGAGACCTTATGTTTTATTTTAACGGAGTACCTTGGAGAGAGGATCTGCATACTCATGCGGAAATTGAGTGTCTTACCGGCAGTAAAGTATGGGGGTATGATTATTTTTATGCCGTTGCGCCTTACGCGAGAACGAGATTTGAAAATCTTTTGCTTATGTCCGGAAGATTCCAGATAGGTTGGGGGGACTTCGGAGGAATAAAATCCTTGTGTTCTATGCAGGAGGATTTGTATTCAGCGATAATGAACGGGTTCGAGCTGTCTTTCGGGGATCACCTTCATCCCGTTGATGGGTTGGAAAACGAAGTGATAGAACGTATAGGGAAGGTTTTTGCCGAAAAAATGCTTTACGAGCCTTTTACGGAAGGTTCGAAAAACATTGCCGAGATAGGTGTTCTCGCGGAAGTGGATTCTTTTCAAGCGGATCCGTATTTACAGGGCGTATGCAAAATGCTTTGCGATTTGCATTTGCTGTATAATATTTATAATGAAAACGCAAATCTTTCCGGCGTCAAACTTCTTATTCTGCCAAAAAAATTTATTTTGACGGAAAAACTCCGGCGGTTACTGTCGGAATATAAAAATCAGGGCGGTAAGTTCCTTTTCTTCGGCGATGCGATAAATACCGGAGCAGACTTTGGCGTTTTGGATTTTATTCAAATAAAAGGTAAAGACGATAGCGATAACGCATATTTTACTTTCGGCGATAGCGGAATGCGTTGGGCTATGTATTATCCCGCATTGATAATAAAAAATATAAGCGGGAAAGAAATATCGCGTTACGTCGGGAAAAGGTTTAATATGTTATTCGACGGCAGGCAGGAACTTTTTTACAGACCACAGGGAGAAATTACCGAGTTTTCGGCTGCCGTTTTGGGGGAAAATTCAGGTTGCGTGTGTTTTGATGTTTCAAAAGCGTATCTCGACTGTTTTCTTCCGGAAACGAGATTTTTGGTGAAGAATCTTATTGACGGACTATTGCCGATAAAATTCGTGGAATGCAAGGACCTTCCCATATACGCCCAAATCGCCGTGGCAAAGAAGAAAGAGGATCTTATAGTTCACGTTAAGGCGGATTATCCCGAAATAAAAATGGGCAGGGGAATAATTGAAGCTCATACCTACCTTAAAAGTACGGAGATCTCGGTGGAGGGTGAATACGGCGTTAGAATGTTGCCGTATCTTGAACCCGTTGAAGGTAGAATTGAAAACGGCAGAACAGTTTTCAAAACCGGAGACTTTTCGGGTTATAAATCCTTTTTACTTACAAAACCTGTATCGGATCCGTTGTAAACTCTTAAAACGGATAAAATAAATTAACTTAAAGGAGAAATACAATGAGAAAATTAAGGCTAATCGGTTTACTTATGTGCGTGGTCATCGCTTTCAGTGCGGGTGCTTGTGGGAAAAGCCCCGTAAAAGACGATACTAGCGATCCATCCAAACAGCAAGAGGACTTGACCAAAACCCAACTTTATGTCAATAACTATAACGGCGGTTTCGGCGGCGAGTGGCTAAACAAAGCCATTATCGATTTTCAAGAAAAATATAAAGATTTTGAATTTGAAGTCGGTAAGAAGGGTATTCAGATATGGCCGGGTACGGGCAAACAGTCGGGCAAAGGTCTTTTATCGCAAATGAAATTTTTAGAGGATCATATTTTTATCACCGAATCCGTGTTTTACAGGGATTATGTTTCGGAAGGCGCTATGCTCGATATTACCGACGTGGTTACAGAAAAACTTACTGATTTCGGTGAGGAAAAGACTATCGAAAGCAAGTTTTTACCCGAACAGAAAGAGTTTTTGAATGTAGGCACCGCTTCCGAGCCGAAGTATTACGCTATCCCGCATTATTTCGGAACAAACGGAATCGCTTACGACGTGGAACTTTTCGATCAATACAGACTTTATTTCGATAAAGACGGCAAAATGACGAAGAGAAGCACCGATACGGGTCTTTCCGCTGGCGGAGATGGCGTTGAAGGCACTTTCGACGACGGACTTCCCGCCACTTATTCGCAGTTCTTTGAACTTTGCGATAAATTAAAAAACAAACTCGGAGTTACTCCGCTTATCTGGTCGGGACAGTATTTGTTCTATACGAATTATTTCTTAAGCATGCTTGCGGCGGAAGCCAACGGTAAGGCTGGGCATATGCTAACTCAAACGCTTTCCGGAATTTCAGACAGGAACGTTGCGAGTTACGATAACAACGGAATTACCACCGACAGCGTGACGATAGACCGTGCGAACCGTTACAAAGTTTACAATCAGGCGGGATATTATTACGCTCTTAAGTTCATCAAACAACTGGTTGACGGAAATTATTACGATGAGAACTCCTTCATAAACGGTTTCTCGCATACCGATACGCAGGATATGTTTATAATGAGCGGCAGAGAACCTTCTATTGACCGCATTGCTATGATAATCGAGGGCAATTGGTGGGAGAACGAGGCCGAATCCACTTTTAAAGCAATGGAAAATACTTATTCGGACGCGGGACGTAATGATAGAAAATTCGGCTTTATGCCTTTACCGAAACCTAATGCGGATTATGTTGGCGAAAAACATGCTTTGGTGGAGTGTAACACCGCTTATATGTTTATAAACTCTCAAATTTCAGACGAGATGAAACTTGCCGCAAAAATGTTTATTAAATATATAAACACCGATGAAAAATTGAGGGAATTTTCCGTTATTACCAATACTCCTAAATCACTTAAAGTGGACCTTACGGATGACGATCTCGCGAAGATGTCCTACTATGGCAAATCGGTGAACGAATTTAAGAACAGCCCCTATACCGAAACGATATACCAGTGTTCGACTGATCCCGTATATTTGTCGAATATGGGCACAACGTTCAGTCTGGACGCCGTATTTACCTGGGGTGTTGATTATACCTATCCTGCTAAATCGTTTTTCGATAACCGCAATCTTTCGGTTTCCGATTACTATTCGGGATATATAAGAAACTGGGAAAATAAATTTTCTAAACTATAATGCAAAAATTATATTTCAAAGAAGGGTAAAATGATTAACGGATCAAAACAAAAGAGGGTACTTTCCAAACGTCGTAAAGACATGATATTCGTAGCCTGTTTGGTGTTCGTTCCTCTCATGCAGTATTTTGTGTTTTATATCTGCGTGAACTTCAACTCAATATTGCTTGCTTTTCAGCAATATAATATCGGAGACGGAGAAACGCCCGGCAGATACGTTTTTGCCGGATTCGTGAACTTTAAAAAGATATACGACGAATTTATAAGTGACGGACTTATTCTATCGTGCGTGAAAAATTCGCTCATGTTCTATCTCATAAATCTCGTTGTCGGAACGGGTTTGGGTCTAACATTTTCCTACTATATAGCAAGGAAGAGATTCGCTTCGAAACTATTCAAATTAATACTGTTTATGCCGTCCATAATCTCTTCGATAGTTTTGGTAACGCTGTTCAAATATTTTGCCAATTATGCCGTGCCGCAGATAATCAACAACACGTTCGGTACGAACGTAAAAGCGCTTATTTCAACGCGGCAAACAGCGTTCGGTTCGATAGTGTTTTACAATATCTGGGCTGGTTTCGGCACAGCGATCCTGTTATATTCGGGTGCGATGTCCAACGTTTCGGAATCCGTTATAGAAGCGGCGAAAATAGACGGTGCGGGACCTGTAAGAGAATTTATACACGTCGTTTTACCGCTTATATTCCCAACTTTCAAAACTTTCATAGTGAACGGTGTTGCGATAGTTTTCGCTTCCGATATGTGTCTGTTTTCCTTTTTCGGAACGGACGCGGAGAGGTATTTGTGGACGTTCGGATACTATCTTTTGAGAGGCGCGAGACTGGCTTCGTTATCCGAATACCCGTATCTTGCGGCGATAGGTGTTGTTCTTACTATGGTTTGCGTTCCGCTTACTTTTTCGGTAAGGTATTTATTGACCAAATACGGACCTTCGATAGATTGATGGGGGAGATATGATGAAAAAAGAAAAATCCAAAATTATAAATATATCTCCTTTATGGATAGTTCTCGGGATACTTCTTCTTATCTACTCTGTTTCGCTTTTCGTTCCGATAGTATGGGGTTTTTTAACGTCTTTCAAAGGTAAACTCGAATTCGTGAGAAATAAATTCGGTTTGCCGGAAGAATGGATGTTCTCGAATTATTCCACGGTACTAAAATACTTTTTTATTCCGTTGGATGCTGCTCACGGGTTGAGGAAGGTGTATATTGGCGAAATGCTTATCAATTCGATTTTTTACGCCGTGGGGAGCGCGCTTTTGCAGGCACTTGTTCAGTTTGTAACGGCTTATGCGGCGGCAAGGTTCAATTTTAAGATAGGCAAAATAATTTACACGATAGTGATACTCGGTATGATAATCCCGATAGTCGGCTCAGAACCTTCTGCGCTCGCCATTGCAGATGCGCTGAATCTTCGCGATAAGATTATTGGTATATACGTTATGAAGTCGTATTTTCTGGGTATGTATTTCCTTGTGTTTTACGAAACACTGCGGGCGTTCCCCAAAGATTTCGCTGAAGCGGCTTATATTGACGGCGCGGGTAACTTTACCGTTATGATAAAGATAATGGCGCCGCTGTCGGCAACCACTTATTTTACTATCGCGCTTCTGCTTTTCGTGCAGTTCTGGAACGATTACACAACGCCTATGCTTTATATGCCTAACGTGCCCACGCTCGCCTACGGACTTTATTACTTTGTGGATCTTTCGCGTATCAACGAAGTAAATTCTCAACCTATGCGCCTTGCGGCGTGTATTATGATGGTAATACCTACGTTGGCATTGTTTTTGGCGTTCCATAACAAATTGCTTTCAAATGTTACTATCGGCGGAGTGAAAGAATAAAACGCCGCCTAAAATCAATATGACGCTTGATAAGCGATTCCCGCTATTACTGGTAGCGATCTATATATAGAAAATAAAATATAAGGAGAATAAAATGAAAAAAAAGAGTTTGTGTCTTACGGTTTTAATATCCGTATTTGCGGCGAGCCTGTCGTTCGGTATTATGTTCGTCGTTTTCGCCGCATCCGATCCGGTGCTTATTGGCGTGGAAATCGAAGATAAATATGAATATAATTCCGAATACACGCTGCCTACGGGCACCTTAAAACTCGGCACGGCGAGTAAACAATCAACCGCCTCTATAATTTTTCCGGACGGGTCTTCCGTGAAAGAGGGAAGGGTAACGCTTTCGCAGGAAGGATATTATACGCTTGTTTTTACTGCGGAATTCGATGGCAACTTTGTAAAAGAGGAAAGGTGTTTTTCGGTTGAGAAGAATTTATTTACGGTAAACAAGCCTTCTTCAAGCGTTGTTTACGGCGATTACGACGCTGCCGAACACGACGTACGATTCGGCAATACCGGCTCGGTTTCCGGCGCTTACGTTAAACTCTCACAGGGGGACGTACTTACTTATAATAAAATAATCGACCTTTCGGGAGCGACAAAAAGAGATATAATAATGAATTTGGTAATAACGCCGGAAACAATAGGCGTTTACGATTTCAATTATGCCGAAATCGTCCTTACCGACGCTTACGATCCCGAGAATTTCGTTACAGTTTCGGCTACCTATAACGAAGGTTGGACTACTTCCGCCGTTTACCTTCTCGGCAAAGCAAATTGCGGTCAACGCTTCGCGGGGTGGGAACATAATACGCCTACCATCCATTACGGTAATTACGGGTATCCTATAAGATTGCGCTTTGACGGCAATATCGCGGATTATCCTTACTGGTTCAATTCGTTAAATGAAAACAGCATTGCCGTTTCAATGGATTACGAACAGAGGCAGTTGCATCATATCGCGCGAGCCAACCAGGAAATCAGCACTATGATAACCGATCTCGACAGTTCCAAAGATCATTCAAGCCTTTGGAAAGGTTTTACCACGGGCGAAGTTT
>JAFTDZ010000013.1 GCA_017453885.1 Clostridia bacterium | reverse complement strand
ACCGATACTATCTGGCTTCTTATCGCGCGGCACAGCCCCGCCCACGAGAACACCGACAGCAAAAGGGAAAACAGAACCGTATCCGTAATTGTGGTCACCTGCGCCAGAACGAGCATTATAGGAAAGGTGGGCACCGTCATAAAAAGGTTGGTAACAAGCATTATAAGTTTATCCGCCCAACCGCCCAGAAGCCCGGATACCATTCCGAGGACGACGCCTATCGTGACCGTAAAAAGCCCCGTTAAAAACGCTATGGAAAGTACCGAACGACTGCCCGCTATCAGCCTGCGCATAAGATCCCTGCCGAGTTCGTCCGTTCCGAGCAAATGCTCGCCCGAAGGCTTTGCGAGGATATTATACGGATCGGGAGTGGAATCGTAAGGGAAAACCCTCGTCAGAACGAGGAGCATTATAAGGAAGAAGCCCATTATTATCATTCCCGCAAGCGCCTGTTTGTTTTCCGCCGCCATCCTGAAAAACCTTCCGACGGCGCGTAGAATACGGAGAAAAACGTTCGGCTTTTTGTTTGCTTTTTCAGCCATTACGAGTCCCTCCTTACCCGCGGATCTATGAACGAATAGACAGAGTCCGCTATGAAATTAGCGAGTATGATTATTACGGAAGTGAAAAACAGTATCCCCACCACCACAAAGTAATCTCTGTTGCCTATATACGTAGCGAGTTGCAGACCGAGCCCCGGGTATGAAAATATCGATTCTATAAGGGTGGAGCCGCCGAAGATAGCCGCGAACGAGATCGCCACCTGCGTTACGAGCGGAAGCATGGCGTTCCGCCGCAAATATCTGTTGACTATTATCCTGTTGGGTATGCCCCGCGCCCTCGCCGCGTTTACGTAATCTTCGCCCAGAACGGAAACGGCCGAGCCGCGCATAAGCATCGCCCAGGACGACGTCTGCACTATCACCATCGAAACCACCGGCAGCGTTGCGTGCCATAATAAATCTATAACGGCGGGAAGCCCGTTGGTTATATCCCTCGCCCCGTTGAGCGGGAACCATTTGAGCGTACAGCCGAAAATATAAAGGAGAATAAGCCCCCATAAGTAATCGGGTATCGCCGAGGACGTAACAATATACGACGTCATAAAAGCGTCCTTTACGGGCGACTTTCTGTACGCCATATCCGCGCCCATGGAGATGCCGAGAACGAACGATACGAGAAGGGCTACGGCAGATATGAACAGCGTATAGGGCAAAAACTGCTTTATCACGGAATTTGCGGTAACGTCCTTGAGATATATCGACGTTCCGAGATTGCCGTGAAGGATATTGCCTATATAATTCCAGAGTTGTTTGAAAACGTTTGCATTCGGATCGTACCCGAGAATTTCCACGGCGAGTTTGCGCGCTTCTTCCAGAGATATCGCCCTCTGCTCCACAAGCCTTTGGGCGTACTGGTCGATGGCGTTCGTGGGCGTCAACGTCAGCACGAGAAAAGTGAGCATCACCGCGAAAAGAACGTTGAGCAAAGCGATGCCGAGCCGCTTGAAAAAATAGCGGTTATCGTAGAAAAATTTAACGAGGGCCTTTCCCGCTCTTACAAATAAATTTTTTATTTTATCGCTCGTTGCCATCTGTTATCCTCTCGCCGTAATTGCCCCTGTGGAATACGACGTCGCCTGCGAATAGAAAACGTTCAGTTTCTGCACGGAGATAAAATCCGCGTCGTTATAATAGAAAAGTTTCGTTATGTTCCTGTCCTTCGAAAACATATCCGAAAGCGGAAGGTTCCCCACCCTGTCGAGATTGAAGAACGCGCCCGTAACGTTGTTGTAAAAATCCACGCCGTAATTCTTTTCGGCAAAACCGACTATAAGGTCGGCGGTCGCCTCGCGCAGTTTGCTGCCCGTATAGGTGTAGATCCTCTCGAATATATCCCACACGCGGAAAGTACCCGTTCCGTCCGCCTTGTTGAGAACGAGCGAATAATGCCCGTCGCTCTCGTTCACGGGGAGATGCATCATCGCCGCGTCCATCTGCGCGTACATATGCTTGAAGGCTCCGCCGGGGTGGCTTCCCCACGGGTTCAGCGCGGTGAAATACAGCATAAAATCGTATTCGGAATCCGTTATTCTCGCGTTGGCGAGAAGCGTTGTGGGAGATTCGGTGGACTTAAGTATCACGTCTATGCCGAAAGACCTTAAAAGCGACTGAACGGTGGTCGCCATAGGCGTCCAGGGCGTTCCCTCTATATAGCCGAGAATAAGCGTTACCTTCTTTCCGTCGCCGTCGTACCAAACGCCGCCGCGCTTGTCCCAACCGGCCTCTTTAAGAAGATTTTCCGCCTTAGTCTGATCGAAAGAATACGTTTTAAGTTTATCGAAATCGTCGGGATCGAGCCATTTTTCCGCCTCGTAACTGCTCATCGACGACATTGACCGCCAGGAAGTTTCCGCGTACGGGTTTGCGGTGTTTTTGATAAGGTCTCTGTCGAAAACATACTCGAACGCCTCTCTCACCTTATCCGACGCCCATATTTGCTTTTCGAGATTGAAAAGGCAACCGAGCGTTCCCTGATCGAGAATTTTGTAGTGCACGAGCGAACCGTTCTGTTTGAGAATGCTTTCGAGAACGGACTTCATGGGAGTGCCGTCCATATAGTCTATCTGCCCCGCGGCGAGCATCTGGTTGCCCACCGCTTCGGTCGGTTGATAAGTCACTTCTATCCTCTCGAAATCGCAGGTATCGGCGAGATAATAATCTTTGTTCTTTTCCAAAATCATCTGCGTTTCGGTATATCTCGCCAACTTATACGGCCCCGTAGCGGGGAATGTCCCCTTGACCTCGTAAGCGCGGTAACGGGTGTAAATATCTCCGAATGCGGTCGCGGCGTCGCCGTCCCACTCCTTGTCGAAGAAGGAAGAATTTCTCGAAGCGGAAGTTTCCTTGCATTTTTCAAGCCCGTTCGTAAGCGAAACGGCAGCGTCAACGAATTCCTTGAAAATATGGTACGGCGTAGAGCCTATTTTCGTAGCCTGCGCGAGCAGAACGGTTTTAGCCTGATCCGACGGGTTGAGATAAGGCTTCCATTTTATAACGAAGTTTTTATCGTCAACTGCGGTAACGCTTTCCATATAGGAAGTTGCCTCGTCGTGATTCAGGTACCAACACCCGATTATATCCATGGAAACAACGGGCTTGCCGTCGTGCCAACGGGCGTTATCGCGAAGTTTCACTTCCGTGGTGTTCCCCTCGTGCCGGAACTTTTCCGCAAGGAGCATAACTATCTCGTCGGTCGTCCTCACGTACTGCGCAAGACCTTCGAGCCCGAATATAACGAACGGCCCCGCATCCGCCCCGCAGTTGTAATGCGTGCCTATGCCGGTTTTAGTCCAGGAACCGAATATGCGAAGGACCTTCGCGCTGTTTTTGCCGGACTTCGCAGTGTATCCGTCGTACCCCGCCTTCGCCTTCCCGCAGGAAGAACACGCCGCCATCAGCGCGACAGCCAAAAGAATGCAAACAAGTTTAATAAAGCCTATCGTATTTGATTTTATTTTCATTATCGGGCTCCTTTACCATAATTTTAATTAGTATTTTGATACACACATATAAGATTTGACAACGTTGTCAAAATTCATCAATTTAATAATAACACAATTTAAGCAACTTGTCAATACCTATTCTGAAAATTTTTGAAAATTTTATTCCGCAATGTGCCATAGACCTGCCCGAGCGGAAAAAACTCCGCCGCTTGCGTAAGTAAAAAGGCCTACAAGTAAAACCTTATAAGCCTTTGAAAATGTTTTCGGTTCCGATGTCAGGATATGCTCCACACGAATTTTTCCGCCGGAATATCTCTGAAGTCCTCGTAAATATACGCAACGGTTATTTCAAACGATTCTTCCTTTTCTATATCCATATACGGCGAAATAAAGGTGGTTGCGGGCCAGTCCGTATGCCCCGATTGATATTCCCCGCCCTCGCAGGATTCGGTATTGAGCGAATAGGCTCGTTTACCCATAAAGTTTGCGCTCCAGTCCCCGAGGTGCAGAACCAATTGATTGCCGCGCGCCGTTCCGTTTATAACGCCTTCCGCTATAAGCCCGCCCGCGGTATTCACGAAGCAGCCTTCGGGCGTATAGTTGTTATAAACGCTTACGTTAGCCACGCGCTTGTAATTTTCCGTCCACGGCCTTGCGGAAAGAGTGATGCACATATGCATATGCGCCACGTAACTCGTATAAATAGCGTTTTCGTAAATTACCGTTCCGCTGAAATCGGCAACGCCGTTTCCGTCCATATCCACGCCCTCGTTATCTATTCCGCAATATGCCGAATTGCCGGTATTGCAAAGCAGATTATATCTGACTATGGTGTTTTGGGTAACGTTCGCTCCGTCTTTTTGCGACCTGAAAATAACGATGCCGCCGTCGGTAGGATCCACAACGTGGTTATATTCTATAAGCGAATTATATCCGTACATATTTATTCCGTCGGCCCAGCCGTTGGTATGGCCGGTGGAATACTGCGTAACGAGGTTTCTGCCGAAATATATCCTGCCCGAACCGGGGTTCGAATGCACGGGCCCCGTGTGTTCTCCTACGCGGCAACCCCATATAACAACGTTTTTACCCGTTACTTCAAGGTTAAATCCGCCTTGATTTTTATCGTCGAACTCGCTTCTGTTTCCGTCGACGAAAATATTCTGTAAAGTGGTTTCCGAATCCACGCGCATAGTGGTAACGGAACCGTTGTTCCGTATTATCCTCGCAAAGCGGACGTAATGATTCGGGTTGCCCGCCGTTTTAACGGTATATCCGGAAGGAATATCCAGCGTTCCGTTTACCAGAACGAGGGCACCCTGAGGAAGCGCCACTTCCTTGGTTGCGGAAGCGTTTTCAACGAGGCGGTTGAAGTCTGCGGAAGTATATACCTCGTCGCCCGACCAAAACGTTTTGGACGAGCCGCGCCAGTAGTACGGGCCGAACTGTATCGCCGGCAAAAGTTCGTTGAATTCGTTGCCGGAAGTTATCTCGTCTATCGCCTCGCTTATCTTGCCGAGTTTAACTTTCATTATTTCTTCTTCGCTCGGATCCCTCGAAAGTATCGCGCGGTAAAGGCATATCGCCGTTTCATAGCGGTTGAGATCGAACGCGTTGAACGCTTCGGAAGTGAAAACCGCCTTGGCGAGAACGTTGAGCGTTTTGACCGTACAGCCCTTTTCGACTATATAATTCTGAAAAGCGGAAAATTCGCTGCCGTAAGCCGCCCTCGACAATCCTTCCGTAAACAATTTGGAAATATATTGCCCGCCGCCGTATTCGGCGTTCCTCGAAATCGTCTTCGTTTCATCGGTAACGCCCGTAGTTACGTTCTTAAGTATATTTGAAGGCGCTTTCACGGTCGTTTTCTGATCGACCGTCAAAGGAGAATTCGCAAGGTTTACGGGTTCGCCCGTTATTAAATTTTCATTTGAAATGCATTGTCTTAATTTTTCCATATCCCCTTCTTTGATCGGTGAAGAGCCGGCGCTGTCGGTCTTTCCTTCGCCCGAACAACCGGCAAAGGAGCAGCAGCCCATAACTGCCGCGATGATTATAGCCAAAAATATTTTTTTCATATTTATCTCCCTCGGGGCGATACGCCCCTTTCATTTATCCTTTTACCGCACCCGCGGTAAGTCCTTCGGTAACGTATCTTTGCAGCAGGATATAAGTTAATACGGGCGGAACTATACTTACCATAGCCGTAGCGAAAGCCTTCGGGTAATCCGGCCCGCCCGTTCTCGCTATGCTCGAAAACTCGTCTATCAACCCGTATATGATATTACCTACCGTCCACCACTCGCTTCTTCCGCGCAAATATATGGTGTTACCTACGTATTCCGACCAGTTGCCTACGATAGCCGCGAGCAAAATTACCGCAACTATGGGGCTGCACAGCGGAAAATACACCCTGAACATAACGGTAAACAGGCTGGCCCCGTCCACCTCGGCGGCTTCCTTCATCTCGTTGCCGAGCGAATAGAGCGTCTGCCTGAAAAGGTAAATGTTATAGGGCTGTATCCACCCGCTTAAAAAGATCAGCATAAGCGGATTGTCTATATACCCCGTACCGCCGTTGCCCGTAATATCGTTCCCGCCGACGAGCGGAAACCTTGCGAGCCAGATATAGTTCGGAACGAACAGCGCCACGCCCGGGATCATCATACTCGTTATAAGAAAGAGAAAACAGAACCTTTTGAACGGGAATTTGAGTTTAGCGAATACGTAACCGCCTATATACGAAGTGAACGTTGTGATGAAAAAAGAATAGACGGTACGCATAAGCGTTATTCCGAGCGATCTCGTAAGCCTCGAATTCCTGAACACGAGAACGTAATTATCGAAATGTTTCCAGAATTCCTTCGGTACAGGCAAAAACCTTGCCTGATAATATTCGCCCAAATCAGAAAGGCTCGCGAAGAGCGCGAACAATAAAGGGTAAAGCATAAAAATGCCGAGCAAAAGCATTATAACAAATAAAATTCTTTGGCGGACTTTCATATTTACTCCTTTATTTTAAGCATATCCGAGTCGGATATTATCATTCCCGCGATGGAAAATATCATAATGAATATCGTAACCACTACCGACATGGCGCACGCGAAGCCCATTTTTCCGTTGAGGAAAGCCTCGTCGTAAATCCGGTAAAGAATGACCTTCGTCGATTGATCGGGCCCGCCTTCCGATATGAACAGAACGGGTTCGAATATCTGGCAGGCGCCTATAAAGGCGTTTATCAGAATAAAACTGAACATGGGCTTTATAAGCGGTATGGTTATATACCATATCCTCTTTATGCCGGTGGCGCCGTCGAGATCGGCGGCCTCGTAAACGTTTTTATCCACGCTGCCGAGCGCCGCTATAAACAGCAGGGAAGTTCCGCCTATCCCCCTCCAGGAAGTTATGAAGATTATCCAGAAATACATCCAGAATGTGCTTCTGTACCATTTCACCCCTTCCGCTCCGAACAAGGCGAGTATCTTGTTTATGGTGCCGTCGTTAGCGAGCATATTGTTGAGAATAGCGGTTATTACGTAAATAGGTATTATGGAAGGAATATACCATATCGTCCTTAAAAGCCCCTGATGCTTCCTGACCTTCGTACAGCCGAGACCGACCAAAAAAGAAACGCTTACCGACACGGCGGTGAGTATAACAGCCATAAGAATGGT
>JAFTDZ010000166.1 GCA_017453885.1 Clostridia bacterium | reverse complement strand
CTCTCTCACGTTGAAAAGCGCGCGGAGCAAATATTTTTGTTCTTCCGCGCCTTTCGGCAGGTCGTTTTTATATCCGCCCTCGTCGAGAAGTTTGTTTATAAGATATATTCTCTTTTCCGCTTGATTCATATTTTACCTCTCTAAGCGCATTGCATTTCGTTTATTCCGCTTATAACTACCGCTTTCATAAATTTCTCCTAAAATAAACTCGTCTGCATATCTATATAACTTTTTTGTTTTGCCTGCGTAACTACGTCGCCCTTTTCCGAATTGCCTATAAGGAAAGGGGATAAGGGATCGTGCAGTTTTATATTCTCTTTTACCTTTTTCGCGTCCGAATTCGCATAGCAGTATCTGCAAAGGTGCCCGCAACTGTCGTAGGCGCCTATATCGCTTCCGAGCAGGCAATCGCATACGTTCCGTTGACTTCGCCTTTCGGGAACGTTCAACTTTTCGCCTACGGCGCGCTCTATCACCGCCTTGGTCTGGCAGCCCGAAACGTCTATACCGTATTCCTTCAGGTGCGTTCCCTCGCAACAGGTCCTTATGGCTATGCCGTTCTTCTTCGCTGTCTTCGCAAGGTATTTGCCGAGTTCCTTCTGTTCGTCGAAGTCCGGCGGGTAAATGCCGGGCGCGTTTCGCTTTACCTTTTCGTACATATCCAGAAAACTCAACACGCAGGTATCCGTGTAACCTTTTAAGTTTTCGGCCATCTTTTCAAATTCCTCAACGTGCCGCTCAAGGTCGAAGCCGTTCCCGTAAAACACGGGGTCGTACCGCCAGCCTATTCCGCCCGCGCCAACGCGTTCGGAGATCGCCTTGAACCCTTCGATAACCTTTTTCTTATCCGGAACGTTCGGCTCCGCGTCCTTGCCGTAAGGCGTTATCGTAACGAACCAGAATTGCCTGTAGGCGTTAAGTTCGTTCAGGCGGGGAATCATCGGCAGGGGATTTTTGGTGCAGAAAGTTATGCAGTCCACGACAGAAGGATCGAGGGAATACCTCGTAACCTGATGGCGGTAATACGGATTTCTTACGCACGCGTAACCTTCCTTTATGCGGTTGAAAAACCATTCGGAGTAAAAAGCGGGTATATCAGTCCGCATACCCGTGGATATAATCATTCTATCACCTTCCGGCATTGCGGATCGGCGGCGTACGGGTTGCCCGTGTAACCGTAAGATACGGACGGACATCCCCTGCAAACCCCCTTTAACTCACATTTTCCGCATTTTTCGAATTTGTCGTACTGCCTGTAAAAGTTCATCGCGGCGCCATTCCACACCTGATAAATGTCGTCGGTATTCGCATTGCCCGCCACGCTTTTCATACGCCTGCAAGCGTAAATATCGCCGTTCGGCAGAATGGTAAGGTGGTTCCTTCCGCAGTTGCAACCGTCGGTCACGTCGCTCGTTTTCGGCGGCGCGTAAAGCCCTTTTTCGTAGAGGAAAAGCGTCCATAAGTGGTCTTTCAGTTGAAACGTCGTTTTGCCGTTCGCATACTTCTCGTACTTTTGCCAACACCTTTCGAGGAAGGCGCGGTATTCGGCCGGAGTAACGTGAATATTTTCGTCGTACGCCTTTTCCCTGCTCGTGGGGCAGTATCTTCCCACGGCGTAAACGTCAACGCCGCGGTCGTACGCGAGGTCGATAAGTTCGGGAACTTCGGCAATATTTACTTTGGAAACGGTGGTCATTACGGCGCACCACATTCCGGAATTTTTTATTACGTCTATCTTTTCGAGCGTGGTTTTGAATGAACCGGGTTTGCGGAATAAGTCGTGCGTTTTTTCAAGCCCGTCCAGAGAAAGTTGGTATTTTACGCAGCCGGCGGCAAAAAGCCGGCTGCAAACTTCGCCCGTCAGGTGAAAGGGATTGCCCATTATGCAAAAACGTATATTCCTCTCCTTGAACAGATCGATAAGATCCCAAAAACGCGGGTGCAGTATCGGATCTCCGCCGGTCAGATAAATATACGGCGCGCGGCCGATCTTTTCGCAGAAAGTTTCTATCTTCGCAAGCGTCGCTCTCAATTCTTCCCATTCGGCGGAAACGAGATCGGGATGCCCTTCCGAAAATATGTAACAATGCTTGCACCTTTGGTCGCAGACGTCGGTTATGTGCCATTGAATTGCAAAATACGGTTTCATTTGCTTCACTCGTTATCTTTGTGTTTGCCCCGAAAACGTGCGTTTCAGGGGCTTTTTGGAGTAATTACTTGTCCTGCGCGCCACAGGCGGGGGCAGGGTCTTTCGTTCCGCAAGCGGGTGCCGGATCTTTGGAACCGCAGGCGGGAGCGGGATCTTTCGCGCCGCAGGCGGGCGAGAGAATTTCGTTTGCCGTCATAGTCGTTTACCTCCGTTTATCGTTGCGGTTTTTCCGCACGATAATATTTTAACATATTCCGTGCGGATTTACAACATAGTTACATTTTATTGTGTAGGTAATAAAAAGGTAACCGTGATTTTTCGTCGGATTTATAATTGACAACCCGCCGCCGTTCTGCTATTATAAAATAGAGGTGTGAGATATGTTGACTAAAGACGAACTGCCGGAATGCCCCGTGGCCACTACGGTACAACTTATAGGGAACAAGTGGAAGTTGCTTATAATCCGTAACCTTCTCGCTTCCCCGCAACGGTTTACGGAATTGAAAAAGACCATTCCGGGCATCAGTCAGAAAGTACTGACGGATAATCTCCGCGCGCTTGAAAACGACGGGCTTATCGAGCGGGAAATATTCGCGGAAGTCCCGCCGAAAGTCGTCTATTCCCTGTCCGAACTCGGCGATTCTCTCCGCCCGATAATTTCCGCCATGCGTGAGTGGGGAGAGAATTACAAATCGTCTGTAAAATAGGCGGCAACCTGTTGTTATGAGCGCGGCTTTTTTCGTAAAAGCCGCGTTTTTCACACATTATCGTGTTTTTTCGGCGGAAACCATATCCCGCATGACCGAAAGGAGTATCCGTTTTTTCTCGTCGGTCAGCGCGGCGAAAAGCCCAACACATTCCTTTTCGCTCTCGCTTAAATCGCCGTTTATAATAATGTTGCCGAATTCGTTTTCCCTGCCGATAAGATAATCCACGCTGCATTCGAAAGCGTCCGCAAGCGAGATCAGATTCGCTATATCCGGCTCCACGCGGCCTTGTTCCCAATTGCCGATGGTGTAATTCATAACGCCTATTTTTTCGGCAAGTTGCTTTTGAGTTAAACCTTTCAACGTTCTCAATTCGTGCAATCTTATCATTTTTTTTCCTCTGCCTATAATTCTTAAAATAAATTTAGCAAAAAATGCTAAAATATGCTTGACATTTATAATAATTATTGCTAATATTAAAGGCGATTAGCAATTTTTGCTAAAATTTTTATTTTCATAAGGAGTTTTTACGTGTTCAATTCAGATTCAAAGCAGGAAAAAAACAAAGATATCAACAATCAAAAGATAGGAAGTATAGCCGTTATTGTTTTTTTAATTTTGGCGTTTATTGTTTTATCTTTTATTTTTTTTAGAAATAGTAACGAAACGAATAATACATCAAATACATCGAACGAAACTCAAGACATTAATTCGCTTGCGTCCGATTCATCTGTAAAAAAAGAAATACCGATTTTTGAAATGGGTCAAAGAATTGTATTTCCTGATGGTTTTGAATTTGTTGTTAATTCGGCATGGTCTACAAGTGTTAACTATACAGTAGTTAATAATACAAAATACGCGTTTACTTTTTTTGCGACAAGAACATATTTGGAAATGGAAGGGACGGGAATGATATATCAAGAAGAAGGGCATGATTATTGGAATATATATCCTTTACAACAATGTGACTGCTATAGTTCTTTTTATAGTTTAGTAAAAAAGATAGGCGAGGTAAATTACTATTTTG
>JAFTDZ010000165.1 GCA_017453885.1 Clostridia bacterium | reverse complement strand
TTAGCAAGTCTTACTATTCCGGAGCCGCTGCAATATCCTTCGCATGAACCTTCTTTACGGTATCCTTCAGGGCCGGTTTTTGTCAGTCTGACATGACCTATTTCTCCCGCATTATCATTTGTGCCGGAATATAGTTTGCCGACTTTATATGTCTGAATCTCTTGAGTATATACTTTATATCCGATCTCGTCATTTGTGTTATAATACGTATGCACCCTTTTACCGATATACATATTATAATTCATATTTCTTCACAAAAAGTACGGACTTTTTACGATTTGGCGTTTTAGCATCGAAAATACAAAACAAATATAAAAGCCAACCTTCCGATTGATTTTTTGGAATTGTCAAGAAATGTACAGTCGTAAAACCCCAAAATTTGAAATTTTCTTTTCTGTCGCATCAATTTCCGCAGTGAAGCATAGCGTAACGTAGTGAAATCGATGCGACAGAAAAGAGTGTAAATAAAGTGTGTAAGTTAGAAAAAAAGAACTTACGCACTTTATTTTACACTCTCCCATATAATGCGGCAAGGTTTCTTTTACCGTAACCTTGCCGTTTCTACTGCCAGTGAGTTTATATGCAATCGACGGAGAAAAATCTTTTATATAATTGTTGAGCGAAACAGTTGCCGTGTTCTCCGCTTTGACATCTACCGAAACAACCTCTCCGTTATTTTCAATTAAAAACTCTATCTCGTGTTCGCTATCGGGCTTAAAGTAATATAGAGTATAACCGCGTTTAATAAGACACTCTGAAATAATATTTTCATAAAACCGCCACGGGCATTACCTCTTAGTGTATCGTTCAGAACGGCAAGTTTCGTTTCGAAACCATAAATACAACAAAACAGTCCCGAATCGTTTATATACAACTTAAATTGATCTTCGTTTGCATTTGCCATAAGCGGAAGTACGGTTCATGAACGTTAAAACAAGCGTTTTGCAAGTTGCTTTGGAACTGCATCGTAGCACATACGAACTAACTGTTTTTCTTTACCTTTTGCGTGTTTGGAAATATCGTACCTATATTCCGCAATAATATCTTTTTGGATAGTATCGAACAAAATCCGCAACTACTTCAGGCATTCCCCCCACAACCATAAACTCACGGAAAAGCGATTTGTATTTTTTTGAATTCGTACTTTGCAGCACCCGTCAATTCATCGGCTTCCTTGTCAGGAAAATTGTTTAAGGTTTCTTCTACGCTTTTTCTTACCAATTCTTTTAATTCCGACTTGACGGCAGCCTCATTTAATTGTACGATCTTATCAAACATACTGCAATACTCTTTTGAATGTTGTTTTTGTTTATTTCATTCTATCAGAGTTTTACATACATTTTTTTTGCACGCCTCTCGAATTTGCGAAATTTATTTTACCTTATCTTTATCACACATTATCGGCTATTTGCGCCTTTTCTTCGTTCCCGTTAAAACAAGCCCCGCAACGCACAGAGCGAGCGCCGGCACGACCTCGGCGGATATGCCGCCCTTACATCCTTTTTTCTTCGGGGCGGAAGAATTCTCCCACGGGAAATCGAATTTTATAATGTCAACGTCTTCCGATTTTGCGGAATACTCGGCATAATCGTTGTCGCTGTAGATAACGGTGCCGGTGGAATTCGCCCACACCACGTGACCGTAAACGCGCATCTTGCCGTCGAACGAGTTGTAAAGTTTTACGAACCTGCTGCCCGTAACGCCGCCGCCCGTGGATAAACCTATCAAGGCTATGTTGTTTCCGGCGTGTATTTCAACATTGTTTTCGCCGTACGGAAGATCAGCCACAAGCCTTATTACCCTGACGTTTTCGGCGCTTTTACCGTTCTCACTCTCCGTTTTGAGCGAAGTTTTTATACCGAATGCGGATAACGAAAGCACGGCGAGATCTTTCACGTCCCCGAGAGTCAGCCCCACGGTGTTCGCATAGGAGTAAGGCAGAAGATTTTCGGTGGCGACCTCGTCCCTCGCGGAATATTCCCACCATGTTCCGTAAGTACACATAACGTATTCCACAACGCCGTTTTTGCTGCCGCCGCCTCTCTCCACGTTTTTATTGATACAGGTGCCCCAGATCCCCTTTATAAGGAAGTTTTCTGCGCCGTAAACCCGAACGCCGTTATAGCAACGCGTGAATGTGACGCCCACAGCCCAGGCACCGTTGCCGCCGAGCCTTATCATCCACGGATATACACTCGCCTCGAGCGCCGCCTGCGATTCGTAAGACATATCTTCGGCGTAGATAGTGACGCCGCGTATGCCGCCTTTCACATCGAAAACGCAATCGTCCGCGTTGCCTTTTCCGTAAGCGATCACGAACGTGGTGCCCGACTGCGGTATATATCCGTTATGCGCGCCGCGTATCTCTACGTTTGCGGGCACGGAAATTTTATCGGTTATCCTGTATCTGCCGGCGGGTATGAACACGATGCCGCCGCCGCTTCTTTCCGCTTCGGAAACCGCCTTTTTCACAGCGGAAGTGGCATCTCCGCCGTTTTTCAACGAGGCGTATCCTTCTATAACGAACAGGCTTCCGCCGACGGAGCGGTCCTTGCTTACCTCGTGACGGTAAGCGGTAACTCCGGCAATTTTATCCTCGTAGGATACTTTCATATAATAATCTTTATCCGTCTCGATAATTTCCGCGCCATGCGCCTGAAAGATATGCCCGTAAGCCTGCTTTGGCGCGACGGGTATGGAATTTTCAAGTTCTACGTATATGGCGTTTTTATAGTAATCGGGATCGATATTTATTTCGTACATAAACAAATCGTCGCTCTTGCCGGTAACGACTGCCTTCGCCCCAGAACAGGCGGTTTTTAATTTTTTGTCGTTAGTCTTTTCGTAAAGTGAAAGATATTTACCCGATACGTTTATGTTTACGAATTCGGAAATTTCGTAGTTGGATGTGTTTTTGAAACCGATATTGAACGCCGTGATATATAGATTTTCCGCATGGGAAGCCGTGGTGACGAGCACGCCGTTATACGCGTTGATAAGCGTTAAGTTCCTGACGCTTGCGAACGCGGACTTCGTTCCGACGGCATATGGATATTCCCGCGGGGAAGATACGTCCTGACGCGCGTAGTAAATACAAAGGTTACATACCTCTGCATTAGACATAAGCGTTATGAAGTAGTTCGACGACAACGTGGAACCGTTACCGTCGTAATCGGCGACAAGTACCGTCTGCCCGTCGTACTTGCCGGTCGGTGCTTTCCATTCGCCGCAAAGAGAAACCAACGTAGGCACGGATACGGGTTTCGTAAGCCTGTACTTGCCGCTCGGGACGTAAACGATCCCTCCTCCCTGCGCGCCCGCCGCGGAGAGTGCGTCCGAAAACGCCTGCGTGTCGTCAGCCTTGCCGTCGCCTTTCGCCCCGAAGTCCTTTACAGTAATGTTGGATATGATTGCGTCGCCATCGGGAGCGGTGCCCACTATTTTATATTCGCCGTCGGCGTGTACTTCCGTCACGTTGAGCGTGACGGCAACGGTCAAAAAGCCCGCTAAAACGCACGTTATCAACGCTATTAACAATTTTTTCATATCATTGCTCCTTAAAAACGTTCTTTAACACATCCAGCCGCATAGAACCGAAACCTATCGTAGGCGCCATTATGCCGCCCTCTCCGAATTCGTTCCAGGCGTAAACAGTGAACATTTTTTTACCATAAATGCGCATTTCCTCGTTTTCGTCAAGATCCTTTTTCAACCGTTCGAGGCAGGCGCGCCATTCGTCCTCGGTAGGGTAGGCGTATTGCGCCGTTGTAACGCCCCACGGGCGCGGATACCAACCGGACATAACGAACGGAACGTACGGCGCGAGCAAGGTTTTGGCAAGGCGCTTTCTGCCTTCCGCCGCCTGCCGCGTGAGCATCGTGAAGGGATACGGCTCCTGCCTTTCATTATCTTTCGGAAAATCTGCGTAGGTAGTTACGTAATCCACTATAGACGAACATTTTATCTCGTTGTCGTTTACGGCGTCGGACATAACGCCCGCGCCTATTATAATGTCGCCAAGCCCCTTTTCCCTCGCGACTTTGCGCAGAAGATCTAACCGCCTTTTTACCTTATTTATATCCTCGCCGCATTGAACGTAAAAGTAATTCAGTCCGTGTACCTTGAAAACGGGCTTGCCGTCTATTTTCAGGCAGGAAGGGTGCTTCATTATATCCGTCCATTCGAGGACGCTCTCCCGCCACAGATCGTCATCCGTTATCTCGTAGGGCGGGTGATTGCAGAATTCGAGCAGAAACTTTAATTTATAATTGTTTTCGCATTCGAAAAACTGTTTGAAACAGTCGTTCAGATGCCTTGAATTTTTTTCTCTCTCCGGCTTTTGAACGTACCACAGCATCTGGAAAAAATCCACGCCTTTCTCCGCGGCGCAGTCTATCTCCGCGCGCATGGTCTCAATGTCGTTATAACAGCCGAGAACGGGTATCCTTTCCGGGTATTCCGCGCGCCAGTCCTTGCCGTTCCGCTGCCACCGGTTCGGATCCCCTCTGTTCCAGCCGCAGAAGTAATTTATACCAACGAGATATTCGTCTTTCATAATTCTCCTTTAAGAAAAGAGTTTGTTATATTCCGCGGTTAATTTGTCGTAAACGGATACCGCGCTGTAATCGGAGACCATTTTGTTCCAGGTCGCGTCGAAGTCGCCGTCCGCTATTTTGAAGGAACCGTCCTTATTCCTCGTGAGGAGATTCTGCACCACTATTGCGGCGTTCTTGTCTGCGCTGGCGAGTACCGACCTTTCGCTGTCGGAAAGTTTATCGCTCACGTAAACGAGAGGATCGACGTATAACTTATCGCTGCTGACGGCGAGACTGTCCGCATACGCCTTTTTCGCCCCGTCGGGGCAGTCGGACGCGGGATAGCCCATATTGTACTCCACAGAAGTGCCTATCATCAATTTGCCGATAAGGTCGCTTACGGCAGTTACTTTGTTGGTCTTTTCCGCCTCGGGTATATCTATGGAATTATCGTCGCCTACGACGTAGGTCTTTCCCTCTATGCCACAGCGGACGAGCATGTAATTTTCTTTATTATACAGCATCCAGTTCATAAGTTCCACGGCTACGCCCGCGCTTTTTGCCGAATACGGAACAAACATAAATTCTCCCATAAGTCCGTCCGAACGGTAAGAACCGGAAGGCGACGCGACGGGCAGGAAGGAAGTTATTTCCCACTCTTTATGCGTCTTTTCCACCGAGCGGAGAGCGCCGAATTCAAGCAGGTAAATGCCGCTCGCTATAGCCGCGGTGACCTGATTTGAAAGGGTTGTGTTGCAACCGAATTCGTTGAAGTTGAAAATCCCCTTGTCGTCTATATACTCGTTCTTTATCCACTCGCGCATTTTGAGAACGAATTGTTTATAACCCGCGTCGAAATACTTCGGACGAATGGAGCCGCCGCTCATAAAGTTGCCGGCGTGTTCGCTGTAGGCATTGTAGAACATTTCCTCGAGGCTTGAAAAACTGCCCATAAGCGGGAAGGTTGAGAGCCTTGAATTGAGATATTCGGTGCCGCCGGCGATAACTTTTTGGAAGAAAGTTTCCCAATCGGCGATGGTATCGAGCGAGGTGAGCCCCGCCTTTTTAACGAGGTCGCCGCGCACGAAGATAGCCGTGTTGAGCGGGAGTTTATCGAGGGGGATAGCGTAAATTTCTCCGTTATAGGTCACTTCGTCGAATATCTTTTCGGGAAGGCTCGCCTTCATCTCCGCAGAGGCGTTAACGTAGGAAGTTATCTTCTTCGCTATACCCTGACTGACGTAACTGGTGAGATTGTCCCTGTTGACCTGACGGACGAGATCGAGTTGGTCGCCGTCGGAAAGTTTGGTGGCGAGTTTATCGGCAAAAGTGTCGTCCGAATAAATTTCCACGTCGATATCGACTTTGTAGCCGAGGTCTTTGAGCAACTTTTCATTGATCTTTTCCATTACCTCGTCACGGTATTTGAACGTATCGGAAGTGAGCGCCACGCCGTGATCCATCATCACAACCTTATAGACCTTGTTTCCGTCGGAATCGGTGTAATAAACGCCCTTTTCATCCTTGGAAAGGTTCTGATGCCCTTTCTTTTCCTTGCAGCCGGAAGCGGCCGTCAGGGCGAAGATTGCCGATAAGACCGCAGCCATTATGCAGATTAACCGTCTTTTCATCTTTCATTCTCCTTATTTTTTATGATTATTTTCATAGCCGAACGAGCCGGTATTTCTATATTTATCCCTCCGGATACGGCATTCGCCTCTCTCGACGAAAAACCGCGCGCGTCATAAATCAGAACAGCTTTTTTGCCATCGCCCGTCATAAGCGAAAACTTCTGTGCCGCCTTGGAGTAATTCACCGCGACGGTCACGTCCTCTCCGCTTTCCGTCAGCCAGCGAGAAGTCCTTATCGAGGGAAAAGTCCTGGCCGTTCCGTCCCTCTTTATGAAGGAATATTCGCCGCACGCCGTTTCGTAAGGTTTCAGCATCCTGCCGTAAACAAGCGCGTCTTTCAGAGCGTTTTTGCGCCAGTCGTTCAGGTTTTTCACGAATTCGCCGTAATCTTCGGGCACGTCGGGCAGGCACCACGGGGACGACCAGTCCCAAAGGTATTTTCCGTCCTGCTTGAGCACCACGGTGAGTATGTCACCGCCGGAAAACAGATAAGCCGTTCTGTAGAACAGAAAATCGGGGTTTTCGGCGACGTCGAGGAAGAAGTAGGAAGTGTTGCAATTCCCCATATAATTGTTGACGTATTGATGGAAAACGTAGTTGTAAACGGGCACGGGTACCGCGGTTCCGAAGCCGGAGTAGTTGCGCGCGTCGTTGAAAGGCATATATTCCACGTAGCCTTCCGCCGCGGCGGATTCGCAACCTATGGATACCTTACCTTCCTTGCCTGCCGATTTTATAAGTTCGTTTGACCGCTCGAAAAGCGCCTTCGCTTCCTCGTATATCCATCTGCCGGGAGTGGAAGGATGCCCGTGGCTTTCGCTGTAGCATATCGAAGGGTTACCGCCGAGGTTCTGGTCATAATACTGTATATAGTCGAGGTCGCCCTCTCCTATAAGTTTGGATATCTCGTCAAGAACTATTTTCTTTGCCTTTTCCTGCGAGATACACATATCGTAGCCCCAGCGTATGTTGCCGTTGCATATGAAAGCCCTTTTCAGTTGCTGATCGGGGCCGCACGCCATTATTTCAGCCATATGCTCCCGCTCGAAAAGTTCCCGCGTGTTGTAGGAAGGATCTACTATGCTCTCTTCCGTCCAGGCGGTGCCGCTACAGTAAACGCCCACAAGTTGCCCCGCCTCATGAAGTTTTTTAACGTATTCGAGAAAGTTTTCCTTATCTCCGTAAGGCGGCCAGACGTAAGGAGGCGCCCAGGGAGCGGAACCTTCCCAATGGCAGAGCAGAACAAGCAGGCGGCTGTCGAGTTCCTTCGCTATCTTTTCGATATAGGGCAGCGCGTTGGTGTAAGGATAATACATATTCGGCTGCATGGAACCTATGTCCTCATCCCCGCGGACGGGATATATCACCACCACGGGCGATTCCCGCACCCATTCGGGAACGACCTTGCTCTCCTTGAGCGGCGGCAGAGAAATAAGCCCGCTTTTCTCTGCAAAATCCCTGTAAATTTCCGCCGCGTCCGCCCAGTTGCCGTAGAAGAATTTCAGCGCGACGGGATAGCCGTATTCGTAAGAAGAATTATCTGTGACGCCCGGGAACAATTCAGTTTCGAGGCAAACGTCGCCGTAAAGAAGGTACGCGTCGAAATACTTATAGTTATGCTCGGTATCGTGCGCGCCCATATACAGCCCCTCTTTGCCGTTATAGTAGGCGAGGAACTGCATCGCCATGGGGCCGGGGTAAGTCCCGTCCCACCCCTTGTTGGGGTAATCGGCTATCCGGTGGATCCTTCCCGTGAGGTCGGAAAGTTCCTGCCCTTCCTGAAGACAGGTAAGCGTCTTGAAGTCCCCGCCCCTGTCCGCCATTTTGTTTTCGAGCAGAACGCCGGGGTAGTTTATCCACTCTATGGCGGAATTATTTTCGTTTTTCAGTTTCAGGCGGAACTCGGCGCCGTCCTCTTTGAAGGCGACTTCCGCCTTTACCGTAAAGCCGCCGCCCGTGAATGTGAACGAAATGCCGCCGTCGCAATTTTCCGCTTTGCAGTCGGCTTCGCTGCTGTTCCAAAGATACCTATTTCTGTCTTTGATGGTCTGTATCGTCACGAGCGGCAAGCGGCGAGCGGAACAAAATTCCGTGCCGCGCGCGTTCGCGAGGGATACGATCTCTCCCTTTTCGTTAAATTTTATTGTTATCGAACCGTTATACATATTCAACCCTTTACACCGCCCACGAGTACGCCCGAAGCGAAATATTTCTGCAAAAACGGATACACGCACACTATGGGTAGCGTGCAGGCAACCACCGTAGCCATCTGTACGCTCTGCGGCGGGGGAGCCTCGGACGAGTCGAACTGACTGCCTATGTTGAGACTGCTTGAAATTATTCCCCGAAGAAAGAGCATCAGAGTGGGCGTCACCCTATTATCGAGATACAGGAGCGGCCCGAACCAGTTGTTCCACTGTCCAACCGCAACGAAAAGGCTCAAAGTGGCGATTATCGGCTTGGAGAGGGGCAGAACTATGGATATGAATATCCTTATTTCGTTTGCCCCGTCGATAAGCGCGGCTTCCTCTATATCGTGCGGAAGACGGGAGAAAAAGTTTTTCATCACTATCATGTTCCAGGCGCTGTAAGAGGAAGTGAGTATTACCGACCAAATGGAATTTTTAAGCATATAAAGTTTGGTCACCACAAGGTAGGTAGGTATCATTCCGCCGCCGAAAAGCATGGCGAACAGCACGTAGTACATAAAAGTTTTTCTGAAGGGCAGATCTATCTTCGAAAGAGGATAGGCAAGCCCGCCCGTTATGAACAGCGAAATAACCGTGGTGAGAACGGTTATAAGCACCGTGTAACCATAAGCCTTGATTATCACTCCGCCCTCGCTGAAAAGATATGCGTAAGCCTCCACCGTCCATTCCCTCGGCACGAAAGTTATTCCGTAAAGCCCTATCGCGTCTTCCGTGGAAAACGATATGGAAATTACGTAAACGAACGGCAGTACGAAACACAGCGACAGCAAAAACAGGAGAACATAATTGACGACGTCCACTATCTTATCCCCTGCGGATCTCTTTATTCTGTAACCCTTTTTCGCTTTTACCATATGCCCTCGTAGCCGAATTTTCCGGCAAGTTTGTTAGTTACCACGATAAGTATCGCGCCGAATACCGATTGAAAGATCCCGAGAGCCGTCGTCTTGCTGTACTGGAATCCCTGCAAACCTACCCTGTAGGAGTAGGTTGCGAAGTTTTCGGTCATATCCCTTATTATCACGTTGTCGCCCTGAAACAGGAATATCTGTTCAAAGTCCCCGCCGAGTATCCCGCCGACACTGAGTATCAGAACTATGGCGCAGGTGGGAAGTATTCCGGGCACCGTTATGTGAAGCAGTTGTTCCCAACGGGAAGCGCCATCCACCTTCGCAGCCTCGTAAAGTTGCGGGTCGATGCCGGAGAGCGATGCGAGATATATTATTGCGCTGTAGCCTACGCCCTTCCACACCGCGGAGATCACGAGGAAGGCTATTATGGAACTTTCGCTCGTGGTGGGATCCGTGTAATCCCACCCGAGCGCCGTGAATATCTGCTTGAAAACGCCCGTGTAATTGTTGAAAAGCACGTCCACAACGGAAAACACTATTACCCAGGAGAGGAAGTTCGGCAGATAGGAAACCGTCTGCACTATCTTCTTGTACCAGCCGGTGGTAACGGCGTTTATCATAAGGGCGAGGATTATCGGCGCGAAGAACCCGAACACCATCTTGAGAAGGCTCATATACACGGTGTTCCAGAGAATCTGCGTAAAATCCGGAGATTCGAAAATATATCTGAAGTTATCGAACCCTACCCATTCGTTGCTGAAAATACTTTCCGAAGCGAGCGTGTAGTTCTGAAAACCTATCACTATCCCGTAGAGCGGAATCAAGTGGAACAGAACGTACCACAACACGCCGGGTATCATCAGAAGGTATAGATATTTATGCCTTTTCAGTCTGCCCCAAAGCGTTTTAACGCGTGATTCGCGGGACTTTAGGGCTGTTTCGCCAACGTTCATAAAACGTTTTTCTCCTTTTTGCGAAGCGCGAACGCCGCGAGCGGAACAAGCGAGAACAAAGCGCCCGCGCCGATGCCGCCCTTGCAACCGTTTTTCGCTTTTTCCGAAGTTGAAGCGGGTTCTTCTTCCGAAGATGCGTTTATAACCTGTTTGTAACGGGCGACCTCGTCGTCTGTTTCGTCCGTCTTGGAATTTTCAAAACAGAGGTTTTTGATCTGCATATCGCAGTAACGGAACGAGAAAGAATATCCGCCGCAATCGAGAATTTTTATCCTGCCGTCGATCATCGTTTCCACGTTCAGCAATATTTCGTTTTCCTCGCCTTTATCGCGGCTTACTGCAACCGCGCCGGTTTCGTCGTCAATGGTTATCTCTATATCGTGCCACTTATCGTCGGTGAGTACGTAATCGCCTTCTTCATCAGTCCTTATAATAGAAGGATAACTTTCCTGCGCCGAGGCAACCATCTCGTTTTTATAATAGACCTGAAGCGCCATATGCGTTCTGTAGAAGATAAGGTAAGTATCGTAATCCGCCACCCATATCGGCGCCTCGCCGGAAAAATTTCTGAAAGAGAAATACATCAGCCAGTCCTGCCCCATTATGGGCGTTTCGTACTGCTCGGTAAATCTGTACGAAAACCTTATGGTATCGTCGGAATAATCAACTTTATTCACCCAGGTCTCGGCGTCAACCGAACTTAACCTCGGCAATTTCTGATCGGGCGCGCTTATCGTATAAACGCCCGTTTCCTCGTCGAGGGAAAAATTTTCCGTCGCAAAATAGTTGAACAGCGGGCGCGTTTCCGCCGCGCGCGCCTTTACTGCCGTAAAGCCCGTAAACGCAAAGCAAAACGCGGCTATCGATATCAACACTTTAATATTTTTCTTCATACTGTTTCTCCTTTTTTTGTTTTTTTATTACGCAAACGGATAAAACCGTCGCCACCCATATGAACGCCGCGGAGTCCAACGTTCCGCCGCAACCTGTTTTTTCGGCGGGAGAAGAAGTTTTCGCTACGTCCGCCCCGCTATCCTCCCCGAAAGTAAATTCGGTAAGATAATTTCCGAACGAGAAGTTATGGGAAATCGTTTCGGCGGAAGTTTCCCCGCCGGTATAGACGACCGCGTCGCCGCGAAGGACGTTTTCGCAACCCGCCCAGATGTTCTGCCCGTAGATCCTCGCCTTGCCTGCAAAGTTTTCGCCCACGGTAACGGCGCTGCTTATCCTGCCGTTTGCCTCTGTCGGGTGGGTACCCGAAGAAACGCCCACGAAGGACAGATCGTCGCCCGCGTCGATTTTAAGGCAAACGTGCCCGTAAGGCGTATCCATCAATGCGCGCGCAACGCTTATATTTTCGGGTTCACCGTCGCCCTCTTTTACGAAGCGCAAACATTCGCAAAGACCGAAAGTTGAAGCCGAAAGCGCCATTATATTACGGCAATTGCCGAACGTGAAACCCTTGGCGTTCTCGTAAGTATAACAGGACAGATCGATGCGGCGCGCTATGCTCTCCCACCAGGTCCCGAAAGTGAAGAAAACGCAGGATATCTGCCCGTTTTCGCTTCCGCCGCCCACTTCGATGCCGCTGTTCATACAAGTGCCCCAAACCCCGCGCACGACGAAATTATCACATCTTTCGCTTTTGAGATCTATGCCGTTATAACCGTTGGTAATACATATGTTTTCCGCCCACACGCTGTCGCCCCTGCCGCGTATAAGATACGGGCGCGGCGCGATGCCGAGCGCTTCGGTAGGAAACACGTCTGTCGTAGGATCATAGGCGGAACCGTTCGCGTATCCGTAAGAATCGCCCGTGGGCGCGGCGTAACTTTCCGGCTTGTTATCGGGAAGATAGAAAGTTATGCCCTGCACTCCGCTACCGGCGGAAAGCCCGATGAAATAATCGTTCCCGCCGCCTTGATATCTGACGTTTATCTGACTGGGCGAACCCGTTCTGTAACCATACCATTCACCGAGGATTTCCGTGTTTTGCGGCACTTCCAACCGACTGCTCACCGAATATTTGCCGCTCGGCACGAATACTATGCCGCCGCCGTTTTTTCTTGCCGCTTCCAGCGCTTTGAGGAAGGCTTCGGTATCGTCGGCAGATCCGTTGCCCTTCGCCCCATACGCGCGGACATTGAACAAGTCGCTCTTGGTCGAATACCTCTCACTCGGCTCGTAAAATTCATAGGCAGAAGCGCCCTTTATCTCATCTAAAACCGTTATATGCGGCCAACCCGCAACATAGCCG